>JAGRMK010000223.1:1817-23116 GCA_020441345.1 Paracoccaceae bacterium | reverse complement strand
CGGGGCCTCGGTGAAGGCGGCGGCGGCGGTGAGGAAGGCGCGCTCGGGGATATGGCTGTCGGCGGGCAGGAAGCGCAGCAGCGCGTCCAGCCCCACCCGGTTGCCCAGCCGCGTCATCAGGTCGGCCAGATCATCGGCGCCCGATAGCCCCCCCGCCGTGCCCCGCGCGCCCGGCCCGGTCGCGGCGGGGCCGGTCAGTTGCGCGGGCGGCAGGTGCTCGGTCACCGGCGCGCTCAGGCGCAGCATGTCGAACCCGAACCCGGCATCCAGCGCCTCGATCGCGCGTTCGAACAGGGCGGCAATGCCGGGCGCGTCGCGCATCGGACGGGCCAGCGCGATCTCGGCCTCGGTGCGGCTGCCATCGGCGCGATGCAGATCCAGCCGCAGGCAGCGCGCGCCCAGATCCCGTGCGGCCAGGGTTGTGCACAGGCGCTCCAGTAGCCGCGTCACCCCGGCCATCACATCCGCGGCCAGGCCAATCGGGTCGGGCAGGGTCAGGCGAATCGCGGGGACGGAGTCATCGTCGGGGGCGGCGACGGGTTCGGCCAGGGCCCCCGTCGCCTGGTCGAGCCGCAGCATCACGGCATCGCCAAAGCGCCGCGCCAGAGAGGCGCGCGGGGCGCGGGCCAGGTCGCGCACCCGCCGCAAGCCCAGTCTGTTCAGCGCGGCACAGGTCGCCTCGGGCAGGCGCAGCGCGGCCAGCGGCAGGGGGGCGATGGCCGCGGCCGCGTTTTCGGCCAGCAGGACCGGCGCCGGGCCGAACCGGGCCAGCCCCCAGGCCGCGCCCCGGGTCGGGGCAATGGCGATTCGTGCCTCGAACCCCATCGCCGCCAGCCGGACGCGCAGATCCTCGGCCAGTGCCTGTTCGCCGCCCAGCAGATGCGCGGCCCCCGAGATGTCAAGGATCAGCCCGTCGTCGCCATCGACCGCCGCCCAAGGCGCATAACGCAGCGCCCAGCGGCGCAGGGCGATGAGCGCGCGCTGCAGGGCGGCAGGGTCGTGCGGACGGGTCGTCAGACCGGGCAGCAGGGCGCGGGCCTCGGACAGGGCCTGCCCGCGGCGCAGCCCCCGGGCCTGAGCGGCCGGGTTCAGGCAGGCCAGCACATCGCCGCGCCCCTGCCGTGCCACCATCGCAAAAGGCCCCGTTTCCGCGCCCAGCCGACGCAGCGCAAGATCGCTGGCCAGCCGGGGCAGGCACAGGGATAACACGCGCCGTGCCATGTGTCCGCCATCATGTTCTTCTTTTGTTCACATGTAGCGTGCAGGCTGGTTTGAGTCGAGTCGATGTGAGGGGGGGGCGTGGCTCGGGGGCGTCGAGCCCCCTCGCCCCGCCGGGAGGCTTTGCCTCCCACGGCGCGAACGCGCCTCCCACCAGGATATTTATCGAGTAAAGAGAGGAGGTCAGGGTTTTTGCGATTGCTGTCCCTGGGCGCGGATTGCATCGAGGCTGGCACCGGGTGTCAGCGCCTGGGAGTCGAGGCGCAACTCGATGACGGCGACGGTACCGGCGTCTTTGGCGCGTTGGAACGCGGCGGGAAAATCAGCGGTGCGGGTGACGGTTTCGCCGTGTCCGCCGTAAGCCTGCGCCAGCGCCGCGTAGTCGGGGTTGAACAGGTCGGTGCCCGAGACACGGGCCGGGTAGTGGCGTTCCTGGTGCATGCGGATTGTGCCGTAGCGGCCGTTGTTGGCGACGATGACGATGGGGGTTGCACCGAACTGCCGGGCGGTCGAAAGCTCGTTCAGGGTCATCTGGAAGCAGCCGTCGCCAGCAAAGCAGATGACCGTCTTGTCGGGGTGTTCGAGGCTTGCGGCGACAGCGGCGGGAAAGCCGTAGCCCATGCTGCCCGAGGTCGGCGCCAGTTGCCCCGGATAAGCGCGGGGGCGAAAATAGCGGTGCATCCAGGCCGCGTAATTGCCCGCGCCGTTGGTGGCGATGGCGTCGTCGGGCAGGATGTCGGACAGGTGGCGCATCACCTGTTCGAGCTTGACGTCGCCGGGGGTTTCGCGTGGCGCGCACCAGGCGCGATAGGCGGCGTTTGCGTCCCGTGTCCAGTCGGCCCAGTCCGGCAGGCCCTGCGGGATGCTGGTGGCCAGCGCGGCGGTCATCGCCGGGGCGGCATGGGGGATCGCCACGTCGGGGCGGAACACGCGGCCCAGTTCGTCGGGGTCGGCGTGGATGTGGATCAGGGTCTTTCCGGGGGCGGCGGGGTCCAGTATCTCGTAACCGCCGGTCGCGATATCGCCCAGCCGCGAGCCCAGCACCAGCAGGCAATCGGCCTGTGCGAGGCGTTGGGCCAGCGCCGGGTTCATGCCGACACCAAGGTCGCCCGCATAGTTCGGGTGGCGGTTGTCGATACGGTCCTGGCGGCGAAAGGTGACCGCCACCGGCAGGCCGCTGCCCGTGGCCAGATCGGCAAGATCCCGCGCGGCCTGCGGCGACCAATGTGGGCCGCCAACCACGATCAGTGGCTTTTGCGCGGTCATCAGTGCCTGCCAGACGGCCTGGATCTGCGATTCGGCAGGGGCGAGGAGTGGCGGCTTGCGGGCGGGCAGATCGGGGATGTCGGCGCGGGACGAGAGCATGTTTTCCGGCAGTGCCAGCACCACCGGGCCGGGGCGACCGGATTGCGCGACATGAAAGGCGCGGCTGAGGTATTCGGGCAGGCGACGGATATCGTCGATCTCGGTCGCCCATTTCGCCAGATCGCCAAAGGTGGCGCGGTAATCAAGCTCCTGAAACGCCTCGCGGTCGCGGTGGCCGGTGTCAATTTGACCGACGAAGAGGATCATCGGGGTCGAATCCTGTTTTGCGATATGGATTCCCGCCGCGGCGTTGGTCGCGCCCGGGCCGCGCGTGACAAAGGCGATGCCGACTTCGCCGGTCAGTTTCGCATGGGCTTCGGCCATCATCGCGGCGCCGCCTTCATGACGGCAGACGATATTCTGGATGGCGCTGTCATGCAGCCCGTCGAGGGCCGCAAGAAAGCTTTCGCCAGGCACGGAAAAGACCCGGCGGATGCCTTGCGCTTTCAAATGATCGACCAGAATTTGCCCGCCGTGCCGCATGGTTGTCCTCCTGCTGCGTGGTGTGACCGTGGCCCAACGGCGCGGCGGTTGCAAGCTTGTCCGGGGCATCGCGCGGGCTAGGTCTGGGAAAACCGGAAGGGATTGCGAATGTCCGAGACGACGCTGTTGGGTTTGTGTGGGTCACTGCGCATGGCGAGTGTGAACCGTTTGTTGATGCGCGAGGCGGGGCGGCATTTTGGCGCGCCGATGGTCGAGGCGGATCTGCGCCTGCCGCTATATGACGGGGATGTGGAGGCTGCGGGAATGCCCGAACCGGTGCTGCGGCTGGCCGCGCAGATCGCGGCGGCGGAGGCCATCGTGATGGCTTGTCCCGAGTACAACAAGGCACCGCCGGGTGTGCTGAAGAACGCGCTGGACTGGATCAGCCGGGTCAAGCCGAACCCGCTGGCGGGCAAGCCGGTGGCGCTCGTGTCGGCCACGGCGGGCCGCGCCGGGGGCGAGCGGGCGCAGACCATGCTGCGGGCGATGCTGGCCCCGCATCGCGCCCGGGCGCTGGGCTGGCCCGAGGTTCTGGTGGGCAACGCGAGCGAGGCCTTTGATGCCGAGGGGCGGCTTCTGGATGCCCGCTATCAGACGGCGCTGAGCGGGCTGATGGAACGGTTGCGGGCGGCGGCGCGTTGAGGGAATCGGGGGTGGCGGGGTGAAACCCCGCCCTGCATCGCACGCGGCTTGGTGGCTAGGTCGAGCCGGGCATGAGTATTTTCGGCAAGATGAAATCGGCAGTAGGGTGCTTTGGGGAGCTGCGCGGACAGGTCATGTCGTGGGCCATCAGCACCCATTCCCCCGGGGTATCCGCGCCGGGGGACGGCACCAAGGCGCGGCGGGCCTGATCGTGGCACTCCAATCTGCGATGGAGCCGGTGGGTGTGGGTGTTGACGCTGCCGACCATCAGCGCCAGTCGGGAGTGGCCATTCGCGAGGGCGCATATGGCGGCTTGATGGAGGCGTTGCGTGCCAAAGCCATGCCCCTGGTCTGCCGGGAAGATCGCCACGACCGAGATATGCCATGTGCCGATGGCCAGCGCCTTGAGGGTGTTCGGGGCGCGACGGCTGCGGGCGGTTCCGTGGTGCCGCCGGGGACTGGCGCGGTAAGTGGGGCGCTGTTCAACGCGCCGACCGTTCGATCGTTCACCCGCGCCTGCTGCCAAGGGCCGAGATGCAACGCAGGTCGGCGCGGTTCAGAATCATCTCGCGCCGATGGGGGAGGGGCGATTGGCCCGGGGCCTCGGCGGGCCTGCGGACATGGCTGGTCAGACGGCGGGCCGCCATGTCCGCTGGGATCGCGGGATCGGCGCAATCCATGGGTTCCGGGGTGCGGAAGTGAAGCGTGGAGGTCATCGCGGGTTGGTCCGGCCATAGAACAGCGTCGCGCCGGGCCGGGTGTTCAATTCCGCCCGCTGAGGATGTCGGTCAGCCCGATGGGGCCGGTGCGTCCGGCCAGCATCGCGCGGTAGATGACCACCGATTCCGTCACCCGCATGACGTAGTTGCGGGTTTCGTTGAAGGGGATCATCTCGACCCAGTCGACCGGGTCGATGCTGCCGTCACGGGGGTCTCCGAACTGGCGCATCCACCGGGTCGGGCGGCCCGGGCCCGCGTTATAGGCGGCGGCGACCAGCGACAGGGTGCCGCCGAACTGGTCGGACATTTCCTGGAGATACCCGGCGCCGAGGATCGCGTTATAGGGGCCGTCGGTGGTCAGGCGGTCCACGTCGAACGCGATGCCGAGGCGGCTGGCGGTGTGCCGCCCGGTTGATGGCAGAACCTGCAACAGCCCGCGCGCGTCGGCATGGCTGATCACCGCCGCGTTGAACTCGCTTTCGCGCCGGGCAATGGCCAGCACCAGGTCGGGCGGGGCCAGCAGCTCGGCTTCTTCCAACCCGGTCAGCGGGAAATAGGCGCGCGGCAGCAGGATGCCGTTCTGGATCGCCTCCTTGGCGATCTTCAGGGTGAAATGCGGCTCGTTCCGGTCCAGCCAGAGCTGCGCCAAAGCGCCCAGCTGGGCCTCGTCGGTCAGGGTCGAGGCAAGGTGCATCACGAAGCGGCGCGCCTCGCTCCATTGCCCCGCGCGATGCAGCAAAAGCGCGGCCTGCAACACATCGTTCTGGGCAAGCGGCGTGTCGTGCCAGTCGGGGTAGACCGGGTTCGAGATCAGCACCGGGTCCAGATCGAGGCCCAGCCGTTCGGCGGCGAGCTGACCATAGAACGCGGTCTGGTGCTGCGCGCCAAAGGCATAGGCAGCGCGCGCGTCGTCTTCGCGGCCCAGCGCGTCGAGGGCGCGCCCCTCCCAATACCCGGCGCGCCCGAGGCTGATCGGGCTGGACACGCGCTGGCGCAGGGCCGCGAAATGGCGCCGGGCATCGGCGGGGTCGTTGAGAAACCGCAGCGCGACATAGCCCGCCAGCCATTCGAGTTCGGCCAGCATGACGCCTTCGGTCAACCCGTGATGCGCGGCGAGGTCATAGGCCAGGCGATAGGCGCCGTCCTCCATCGCGTTGCGCGACAGGCGCAGGCGCTGGGCGGCCCATTCCTCGGGGCGGCCCAGCCCTTCGGGTGAGACCGCGCGCATCAGGTCGATCGCCGAGTCGGTAAACCCGGCGGCCAGGCGCCAATGGAACCGGTCGTGATTGAGGCCGGGATCCTCGGCCAGGGCGGCGGGCACCGCGGCGACCAGTGCATCGACGCCATCGGCGCGGCTCTGCAAGGCGATGCGGGCGCGGCCCAGTGCCCGATGTGCGGCATCGACACGGGGCAGCATGCGCGCGGCCTGGTCGAGTTCGCCGCGCCACAACAGGTCATCGAGCCGCGCGGGGCCAAGCGGGTCCAGCAACGCGCCGTGGCTGGCGAGCAGTTGTAATTCGGCGGTTTCGGTCAGGTCGTGGTGCAGCCAGAGATCGCGCAGCAGGTCGGCAGGATCGCCTCCGGTTTCCTCCTGGGCGGCGATCAGCGCCAGGATGCCGGTCGAGGTTTGCGGCCTGCGGGTGGCGAACCAGTCCAGCACCGCCTGTGCGGGCTGCCCGTCCAGACGCTCTTCGGCGCGGGCGCGCAGCAGGTCCATTCCCGGCCAGTCGGCGTGGCCCTCGTCGAAGGCGGCATAGGTCGCCAGATCGCCCGCCAGACCGCCGCGCAGGATCCGCCAGGTCGCAACCCGCACGCCGATTGGTCCCGCCGCGTCGCGCAGGCGGGTCACGGCCCCGACATCGCCCGCCTGCACCGCCGCGACCAGCGCCCCGATCGCCCCGGCTGAGCGCGGGCGTGGCGAGACATCGAAGGCGACGGAAGCGGCGGGCAGAAACGCCAGAACGCCAAACACAAGGGCTGTGGGGAAGGGATGCATGGTTACTCTTGAAAAGGGGCGGCGATGAGTCTAACCGCCATAGACGTCTGCGCAACACACAAACCGGTCAGGCCCGCTTTCCGTGGCTGTTGGACCAAACCCTTTCGGATTGGCGCAGCCGCAAGAGGAGTCACAGATGGTCCGGGGTTCGCTTCCTGCCCTGATCACGCCGTTCAAGAATGGCGCGGTCGATTTCGAGACGCTCGAGAGTTTCGTCGAATGGCAGATTAAAGAGGGCAGCAACGGGTTGGTTCCGGTGGGCACCACCGGCGAGAGCCCGACGCTGACGCATGAAGAACACGAGCAGGTCATCGAGGCGGTGGTCAAATGCGCGGCCGGTCGGGTGCCGGTGATCGCGGGCGCGGGTTCGAACAACACGGTCGAGGCGATCCGCTTCCTGCAGCATGCGCAGGCTGTCGGCGCCGATGCCGGGCTGGTGGTGACGCCCTATTACAACAAGCCCACGCAGGCCGGGTTGATCGCGCATTATACCGCGCTGCACGAGGCCTGCGACCTGCCGATCATCATCTACAACATCCCCGGTCGCTCGGTGATCGACATGACACCCGAGACGATGGGTGAACTGGCGAAATTGCCGCGCATCGTCGGCGTCAAGGATGCCACCGGCAAGCTGGAGCGTGTGTCGATGCAGCGCATGACCTGCGGGCCGGATTTCGTGCAATTGTCGGGCGAGGATGGCACGGCGCTGGGCTTCAACGCGCATGGCGGGGTGGGGTGCATTTCGGTGACGGCCAATGTCGCGCCGAAGCTTTGTGCCGAATTCCAGGCGGCGACGCTGGCCGGCGATTATGCCGCGGCGCTGGCGTTGCAGGACCGGCTGATGCCGCTGCATGTCGCGATCTTCCTGGAGCCTGGTCTGGCCGGGGCGAAATACGCGCTGTCGAAGCTGGGCAAGTGCCGGGCCGAGGTCCGTCTGCCGCTGCTGGAGGTGACGCCGGGCACCGCCGCCGCCATCGATGTTGCCATGCGCCACGCGGGGCTGTTGGACTGAGGGACTGGCGGGGCGTGCCTCAGGGGGATCGACCCCCTTCGGCCCGCCGGGAGGTTTCACCTCCCACGGCCTTCGGCCTCCCTCCGGAGTATTTGACGCAAGATGAAAGGGGGGTCGGGTCGTGCCGATCCCCTTTTGCGATGGCGCAGGGTCAGCGTGGCGTGGCGCGCAGTGTCAGGTGGCCGTCCTCGGGCGTGATCGTGACCGGGGCGGGCAGGGGCGAAAAGGCGGCGCGGACGCGGGGTGGCAGTTCGACACGGTTGCCCTTGGGGTCATGGCGGCAGAGCACGGCATGGGTGCGATAGATCGTCTTCAGCGTCGTCACCATCGGCATCATGCCGGAGGTTCTGAGACGCGCGATCCGGCGGTTGATGGCGATCAAGGCATGGTGATCGAGGATCTGCGCCTTGCCCGCCGCGAGCCAGGAGGGCGGGCAAGCGAGGATGAGGCCGGTTTTCACCGCCACCGGGCAGGGCAGATCGAGCCAGCCGTCCTCGTCGACCGTCGCGTCGGTAGTTTTGCTCATGACCTGTCTCCTGCGTTCGATCCCGATAAGGCGCGCGCTTCGCGTTGGGGTCAAGGTCTGCGCGCCTTGGGACAGGGCCGGGTTCGCAGCGGTGCGACTTGCGGGCGCGAGGGCATGTTGAAAATCGGCAGATGCATCGATCACGAGTGGGTGTGGGTGCTTGCTGACGACCGGCTTTGGCGACACTATGGGGTGCATGATCGATGCTTTGAAAAACCTGTTTCGGCCCGGTGCCGAGCCGCGCTCGGAAGTGCCGCAAGATGTGGCGGTCGCCGCGCTGCTGGTCGAGGCGGCACGCGCAGACGGGGTCTATGACGAGGCCGAAAGGCGTGCGGTACTGCGCCTGTTGCAGGAGATGTTCGGCCTGAACCCGGCCGAGGCGGCCGCGCTGCACGACCAGGGCGATGAAGCCCAGCAGACAGCGCCGGACATGGTGCGGTTCACGCGGGTGATCAAGATGGCGCTGGACGAGGGCGAGCGCATCGGACTGATCGAGGCGCTATGGCAGGTGGTGCTGGTCGATCACGACCGCGATCCGCATGAAAACGCCCTGCTGCGCCATCTTGCGCCGCTGATCGCGGTCAGCGACCGCGACAGCGTGGCGGCGCGGCAGCGGGCCCTGGCGCTGGTCGGCCCTGAGGCGGGTTGAGACACGCGCTCAGGGACGGGCGTCGAGATCGTCCAGATACAGGCGCACGGCGTCTTGCACGTGGCGAAAGCGGTCGCCGCCCAGGTGCTTGCCGCCATACCAGCGCGTCACGACGACGATGTGATCGTGCAGCCCCGCGCGTTCCAGCATCCGCAGGATCACGATGCCCGCGCCGCTTTCGCCGTCGTCGTTCTTGACCGGTGTGTCAGCCAGGATCGCGCCCCAGGTGTTATGTGTGGCTTTGCCGAATTTCTTGTTGCGCTTGAGGGCTTTGATGAATTCCGCAGCCTCGGCCTCTGATCGGCAGGGGCCGCCAGACACCGCATACCGCGAGCCGCGGTCGCTGATGATGCCGTCAAGAATACGCATGGGCCGGGTTTAGCGCACCTGACGCATGCGCACCAGATCCCGCCGTCAAAGCGCCAGTTTCAGCCGCCCGCCGTCGCGCGACCGCGAGCAGCAGGTCATCATCCGGGTGTTCCCGGCGCGTTCGGCGCGGGTCAGCACCTTGTCGCGGTGATCGATGTCGCCGTCGAGCACCGCCACCTCGCAACTGCCGCACAGCCCCTCGCAACAATCGCTGGCCACGTCGATGCCGGCTGACTTGAGCGCGTCCAGCAACGTCGTATCCGCGCCGACCGTCAGCGACAGGCCGCTGTCGGCCAGGTCGACCTCGAAGGCGGTTTCGTGTTCGGGGTCCAGCCCCGCGCCCGGCGATGAGAAATGTTCGAAATGCAGGGTGCCCTCGGGCCGGTCCGCGGTCAGATCCTCCAGCGCGGTGATCATCCGACCGGGGCCACAAGCATAGATCTGCCCGGTTTCGGGCAGCGCGGCCACCAGCCCGGCCAGGTCGCAGCGCGCGCCCGTGTCGGCCGGGTAGAGATGCAGCGCCCCACCGTGGTCGCGGGTCAGGCGATCAACAAAGGCCATCGTGGCGCGTGACCGCCCGGCGTAATGGATCGCATAGGGGCGGCCCAGCGCCTTGAGCCGGTCGGCCATGGTCAGGATCGGGGTGATGCCGATGCCCCCGGCAATCAGGAGATAGGCGGCGGCGCCCTCATCCAGCCGGAACAGGTTGCTGGGCCCGCGCAGCTTGAGGGCCATGCCCGGCGTCACCACGTCGTGGATATGTCGCGAGCCACCGCGGCCCGTATCCTCGCGCAGGATGGCCAGGGTATAGCCGCCGTCCCGAGGATTGCCGCAAAGCGAGTATTTCCGGTCATACGCGCCAACCACCAGTTCAACATGCGCGCCGGGGCTCCAGTTCGGCAGGGCGCGGCCCTGCGCGTCGTGCAGCGTCAGGCCAAGGATGCCGTCGGCCTCTGTGTGCACCTCTGTCACCGTAACGCGCCGCGCGATGTCCTTGCGTTGCGGGGCACCGACCGGGAAATGGCGGTTGGCACGACGCAGCGCCGGGTCGGTGCGTTCGGGGTTCTGCGCCGGATCCCATTCGACCCACAGCGCATCGGGGCCGCGAAACGAGGTGTTGGGTAGATAGCTGAAGTCCTGCTCGGCCAGCCGCAGATGCGGCAGGCGGCGGGTCAGTTCCTCAAGGAAGATCCGCATTTCCATGCGGCCGATGTTCTTGCCCATGCATTGATGGCTGCCGTAGCCAAAGGTCAGATGCTCGACCGCGTCGTCGCGGTAGATGTCGAACTGGTCGCCGTCTTCGAAATGCCGGTCGTCCTGGTTGCCCGAAGCCTGCACGATCAGCAGCTTGGCCCCCTCGGGCAGGTCCACGCCGCCCAGCCGCGCGGGGCCGGTGGTCTCACGCCGCCAAGCGACAACCGACCCGGCGAAGCGCAGGCATTCTTCGACCGCGTTGGGGATCAGGGACGGATCGGCGCAGACATCGGCCCAGGCCTGCGGGTGGCTGAGCATCGTCTTGACCATGTTCGCGGACGCGAGCGATGTCGTTTCATGCGCCGCGACGATGATCGCCATCATCATCGAATGCACGTAGCTGTCGGTGACGATCTCGGGGATTTCGGCGTTCTTGCGGATGGTGTAATGCATCCACCCTTGGCCATCGGGTTCGGCGCGCATCTTTTCGATGACCTCGCCCGCGTATTGCCAGAACCGGCCCACGCCATGCGCGACGCCGATCTGCTGTTCGGGGGTCGGGCGGCCCCAGGTATTGACGGCATGGGCGACCGAAAAGCTTTTCATCTTCTCGATTTCGTCCTCGGGCACGCCCAGAAAATGCAGCGCGACGTTCAGCGGCACCTCGTAGAGCATCGCCTCGATCAGATCGACGCGGCCTTGATCGATGAAGGCATCCATCTTTTCGCGTGTCAGGCGGCGGATCATCTCTTGCTTGGGCTCCAGATTGTCCGGCAGGAAATGCTCCATCAGTGCGCGGCGGCGGGCCATATGCGCGGGCTCGTCCTCGTTCACCAATGTGCGATGCAGGGCGAAACCGTAGCTTTTCAGCACCTCCATTGCCTCGGGTGTGGTGGGCGAGATCTTTTCCAGCACGTTGCGCGGTGAATACAGCAGGTTGTCGCGGAAAACGGCCTTGATGTCGTCGTAGCGGCTGACCACCCAGTAGCCTAGCTTGGGTGCGTAAAAGACCGGCGCCTGGTCGCGGGACCAGCGCAGAGCCTCGGCGGGGTTCACCTGGTAAGGGCCTTCGAAAGCGTCGAAGGCCGCCGCAAGGTCGGACACCGGACAGGCGCCCGACGCGGTGTGAACGGGGCAACCGGGTGTCGTCGGCGTCGTGGTCATGGCGTCTCTCCTTGCGCGGTGCGGCCTGGGCGCGGGCAGTTTGCTACGGTTTTAGGCTCTGGGCCAGTGGGTCGGGGGCGGGATCGGTCAGTGGCGCAAAGGACTGCGACTGACAGAAGGCCCGCAGCGCCTGCGCGGGCGCAGAGCCGGGGTCCGATGCATCGGGCGTGGTGCCGATCATCGTCGCGACGGCCTGTGCCTGGCCTTGCCAGTCCAGGATCGGCGCGGCCAGCGCCGCGAGGCCCGGAATGAAGGTGCCGTCCACGGTAGCGATGCCACGGGCGCGGATACGGGCGATCAGCGCCTCGATACCCGCCTCGGACGGGTCCAGATCGGGGACCAGGCCGGGCAGTTTGCGGGCGCGGGCCAATTCGGCAGCCCGCGCGGCGCGGAGCGGCGCGGGCGGCGCCCAGGCCAAAAACGCGCGCCCGGTGGCCGTGGTCAGCAGCGGCAGGGTGGTGCCCAGCCCCATAGAGGTCACAGCGGGCATCTCGGCGCGTTCCCAACGGATCACGGTTGCCCCGGCGCTGCCCCAGATCGACAGGAACACGCTCATTCCCGTTTGGGCCGCCAGGTCGCCGATCCGGTCCGAGGCACGATTCACGAAATCATGCCGCGCGATGGCCGATAACCCCAGCTCCAGCGCGGCGTGGCCCAGATCGTATTTCCCCGATTTCCCGGCCTGTTCGACGAAACCCGCGTGCTGGAACGAGGTCAGGTAGCGATGCACCGTGCTGGGCTGCATGTCGCAATGTCGTGCCAGATCGCTGAGCGAGGCTGGCCCCGGACGCGCGGCCAGCGCAATCAGCAGCCGCAACGCGGCCTCAAGCGATTGCGTGCCGCCCGCCGGGCCCGCCGCGGGCCTAGGCATCGGCCGCAATCCGCGCGCGCAGAGCCGCCATTGGCGCCGCCGTCAACCGTCCGTCGCGTTCGACGAAAATGCCGCGCGTTTCGGTCGCCTCGAAGGCCAGCCGCTCGCCGACATGGCCCTGATAGGAAAGCGTCAAGCTGCGATGACCCCAGTCCAGCGCGGTGATCCGCACGTCCAGCGCGTCGCCGTCTTGCAACGGGGAGCGAAACCGCGCCTGCGCTTCCATCAACCCCATGCCGGTCGCGCCGAACTCTGCGCAAAGCGTCCTGTGGCCGCCGAACTGACGCAGGAAATCGTGAAACGTCGTGTCCACCCATTTGAAAATATTCGGATAATAGGCGATCCCGGCAGGGTCGCAGTCGCCAAAGCTGACCCGGTGAGCATAGTGGTAAAGCGAGGTCATTATTTCCACATATCAAAAAGAATTGCGTCAGTTGGAAAAATATGTAAGCAATCCGCCAGGTTTTGTCGAGCCAATTCTGATCCCCGGAGGGGCCATGACCATGCTGTCCAGCATCGATATTCTTGGCGGCGGTCCCGCCGGGCTTTACGCCGCGATCCTTCTGCGCCGGACCCTGCCGCAGGTCAGGTTGCGGGTCTTCGAACAGAACCCGCGCGGCGCAACCTTTGGCTTTGGCGTGGTGTTCTCTGATCAGGCGCTGGATTTCCTGTGCGCCGACGACCGCGAGACGCACGACTTGATCCTGCCGCACATGGAACGCTGGCGGAACATGACGCTGAACCATCCTGACGGGCAGGTTACGCTGGACGGTGTGGGGTTCACCGCGATCGGCAGGCTGGAACTGATCGAGATCCTGCGCAAACGGGCCGAGGCGCTGGGCGTCGCAATCGCCTTTGACCACGCTGTCGCCAGCCTGGACGATCTGAACGCCGATCTGGTGATCGGCGCAGACGGTCTCAATTCGCTGGTGCGCGAGTCGCTGGCCGACTGTTTTCAACCCGCCGTGGACCGCTTTGACAACCATTTCGCCTGGTTCGGCACGACGCGTCCCTTCGATACGCTGACGCAAACCTTTGTGCGAGGCGCAAAGGGCGCGCTGAATGCGCATCATTACCGTTTTGCGCCCGACCGCAGCACTTTCATTGTCGAATGTGACGACGCGACCTATCGGGCCTATGGTTTCGGGCGGATGACCGAAGCCGAAAGCGCGCGAGTCTGCGAAGGGATCTTTGCCGAGACGCTCAAGGGTGCGCCGCTGGTGGTCAACAAATCGCACTGGCGGCAGTTTCCCCGGCTCTGGTGCCAGAACTGGGTTGCCAAGGGGCGTTATGCCCTGTTGGGCGACGCGGTGCATACCGCGCATTTCTCCATCGGATCGGGCACGCGGCTGGCCATGGAAGACGCGATTGCGCTGGTGCGCGCGCTGGAAACGCACGACGACCTGGCTGCGGCGCTGGACGCCTATCAGGCCGAACGCCAGCCCATCGCGCGCAAGATCGTCGAGGCCGCGAATACCTCGGCCACCTGGTACGAGTCCTTCGCCGACAAGATGGCGCTGACGCCGCTGGATTTCGCCTTTGACTATCTGACGCGATCGGGCCGGGTCGATATGGACCGGATGCGCAAGATGACACCCGAATTCATGGCGCGCTATGACGCGGAAAAGGCGGCGAACCCCGTCGCGCCAGTCGATCCGGTGGGCGACGAAACAGCGGGGGCGGCGGAAATCGGCTTCAACAAGGCCGATCACCCGAATTGTTCGGCGATCCTGTGGGATAATCTGGGCCGCAACCCCGACAAGATCGCGGTGACTGGCCCGGCGGGCACGATGACGTATGCCGCTCTGATCGCCGAGGCGGCGCGCTGGGGCCATGCCTTTGCCGCCGCCGGGTTGCGGCGCGGCGACCGGATCGCGATGCTCCTTGACGATACGCCCGTTTATCCCGCCGCCTTCTTTGGCGCGGTTCGCGCCGGGTTCGTGCCGGTCTTGCTGAACATCCAGACGCCGCCGGATGTGCTGCAATTCTTTCTGCGCGACAGCGGCGCGCGGGTGGCGCTCTGCGAGGGGGAACTGGCGAATCGCTTCGCCGGGCCCATGGTAGAGGAAACCGGCCTGGAAACCGTGGTTCTGGTGAACGGTCGGGAAGCCCCCGGCGCGGGTCAGATCGCTGCTGCACGGTTTCTAGACGCGAAGCCGACCGTGCTTGCCTGCGCCGATACCGGCCCCGACGACATGGCGTTCTGGATGTATTCCTCGGGTTCTACGGGGCGACCCAAGGGGATCGTGCATCTGCATCACGACATGGCCTATACGCAGCAGTCCTTTGGCCTGCATGGCCTGAACCTGCGGCCTGACGATGTGTGTTTTTCCGTGCCCAAGGCGTATTTCGCCTATGGGTTCGGCAATTCCTTGACTTTTCCGTTCTCGGTCGGGGCGACCAGCGTGATGATGCCCGGCCAGCCCCGCCCGGAAACCGTTCTGGACACTATCGAAACCTTTCGCCCGTCCGTGCTGTTCGGCTTGCCGACGCTCTACACCGCGCTGGCCCGCGCCGAGGGGGTCGCCGCGCGCGATCTGAGCAGCATCCGGCAATCGATGTCGGCGGCCGAGATCCTGTCGCAGGATATCTATCAGGCGTGGAAGGATCTTGTCGGGCATGGACCGACCGAGGGGTTGGGCTCGACCGAGGTGCTGCACGTCTACCTGTCGAACCGACACGACGACCATCGGCCCGGTGCGGCGGGGGCGCGGGTGCCCGGGTATGAGATCCGTCTGGAAACCCCGGACGGCAGGCCCGCGAAACCCGGCGAAGAAGGCGTGATGCTGGTGCGCGGGCATTCCACGGCGCCGTGCTATTGGAACCGGCCCGACAAGACACGCGAGACGATGCGCGGCGACTGGATCCATACCGGCGACCGCTTTGTCGAAAAGGACGGATATTACTATTTCCAGGGGCGCGCCGATGACCTGATCAAGGTCTCGGGGCAATGGGTCTGGCCGCTGGAGGTCGAGCGCTGCCTGAACGAGCATCCCGATGTGCACGAATGCGCCGTCATCGCCGACGAACTGGCGGACAAGCGCATGGTTCTGCGCGCGGTTGTCTGCTTGCGCGGCAGGGTCGCGGAGTCCGAGGCCACGGTCAAGGGCTTGCAGGATTACGTCAAGACGCGGCTGGCGCCGTTCAAATACCCAAGGCGGGTCGAGTTTGTCGAACGCCTGCCAAAGACCGGCACCGGCAAGATCGACCGGCAGGCGCTGGTGGCCAGGGTTTGAGACCCTGGCCGCTCAGTCGATCCGCCGCGACGGATTGGTCAGGGCCATCAACCAGGTGCCGATGACAAAGCAGGCAATCGTGCCGAACCCGGCCATGAAGGCCGTGCGCCACGCGTCCAGCGTCTGCGGATCGACACCGGTCGCCCCGGTCAAAAGCGCACCGGACCCGGTCCCCGAGCGCACCGGCGCCAGCAAGAACAGGACCGAGGATGAAAGCGAGGTGCCGGCGACCGCTCCGACCGAGCGGAAAAAGGTTATCGCCCCCGCCGCGCGCCCGCGATGGACGGCCGGAGCCTCTTGCTGGATGGTGATGTTGACGACCGTCATCACCGTGCCGATCGACAGGCCGATGATCAGGTAGATCGCCATCAAAGGCGTCCGCCCCAGGTCCGAGCCCTTGACGGCCAGAAACCCTATGGCCGCAATCGCCACCAGTAGCGAGACGCTGGGATAGATCGCCGTGCGGCCGGTCGCCGTCACCAGATTGCCGGTCGTGAACCCCGCGATGCCCAGCGTCGCGGTCATCGCCAGCATCGACATCGCGGTTTCCAGCGCGCTGTCGGCCCGCAGGATGGCATGGAACAGCGGCACCATCGTCACCAGAGACACCAGAGCCGCGCCGTGAAACGCCGCCATCAGCGCGGCGCGGGTGACGGCCGGAATGGCGAACAGATCGGGTGGGAACAGCGGGTTGTGCGCGCGGCGCTGGGTCGGAAACAACGCGACGAACCCGGCCAGTCCGACCAACGCGCCGGGAATGACCCAGGCCATATGCCCGGGCTCGGAGGCCAGTTCAATCGCGCTGGTCCCGCCCAGGACCAGCGCCAGCAAGGCGAAGAACCCGGCAAAATCGAAACGGGTCTGGCGGGCGGGGCCGCGCGGAATCCGACGGCGGTGCAGCAGCAGCATCGCCAGAAGGGCCAGCGGGATCGTGACCAGGAACAGGCTGCGCCAGCCCAGCGTTTCGATCATCACCCCGCCCAGCAACGGCCCGCTGGTCGAGGCCAGGACGCTGATCATCGCGATATAGCCCTGCGCGCGGCCGCGTTCGCGCGGCGGCACCGCATCGGCGATAAGGGCCTGCGCCAGCGCCATCAACCCGCCGCCGCCCAGCCCCTGAACCACGCGACCCAGCGCCAGGATGGTCATGTCCCCGGCCGCCGCGCAGGCCAATGACCCCGCGATATAGACCAGCAACGCCGATTGCAGCATCCGCGCGCGCCCGTAAGTATCGCCCAGAACCCCGTAGAGCGGCCCGGCCACGGTCAGCGCCATCATGTAGCCCATCACCAGCCAGGGCAGACGCCGCAACTGGCCCAGATGCGCACCGATCTCGGGCAAGGCGACCGAGACCATCGTCTGATTGGCAATCGCCAGAAAGGCGGGAATGCCGACGACGGGCAGCAGGGCAAGCGCGGAACGGGCAGAGGGACCATGGGTCATGTAGCGACGAGGCTTTCAGGAGGGCGGCGGGGGGGCGCGCAAGGAAAAAGGCGCCACGCCCGAAGGAGTGACGCCTTTCTTTAACAGGTGAAGCGTATCAGGTGAAGCACTGCTCGATACGGTCGAGTGTTTGCATCGAGGCCAGAACCTCGTGCACTGATCCGTTCGGGGCGCGGCCCTCGCGGATGGCGCCGATGAACTCGCGGTCGATCAATTCGATCCCGTTGTTCGACACCGCGACCCCCGACAGATCGACAGGCTTTTCGAACCCGTCGAACAGGTCGTCATAGCGCGCGATATAGGTGCCGTTGTCGCAGATGTAGCGAAAGAACGTGCCAAGCGGGCCGTTGTTGTTGAACGACAGCGACAACGTGCAGATCGCGCCGGACGGAGTTTTCATGCCGATCGACATGTCCATCGCGATGCCCAGCTCCGGGTGATGCGGACCTTCCAGGCCAAAGCACTCGGACGCGACCTCGCCGGTCTGATACTGGAACAGATCGACCGTGTGGCAGGCGTGATGCCACAACAGGTGGTCGGTCCAGGACCGGGGCTCGCCCTTGGCATTCATGTTCGAGCGGCGGAAGAAATAGGTCTGCACATCCATCTGCTGGATCTTCAGCTCGCCCGCGTCGATCTTGTTCTTGATCCACTGGTGCGACGGGTTGAAACGCCGCACCTGCCCGGCCATCGCCAGCACGCCGGTTTGCGTCTGCACCTCGCAGATCGCGCGCGAATCCTCCAGGCTGTCGGCCATCGGGATCTCGATCAGCACGGGCTTTCCGGCACGCATGCAGGCAATCGCCTGCTCGGCGTGCATCTGTGTCGGGGTCGCCAGGATGACGGCGTCCACGTCGTCGCGCGCCAGGCATTCTGCCAGATCGGTCGCGGCATGGCCGATGCCGCGGTCGGCGGCCAGCGCGTCGATCTTGGCGCGGGTCGGCCCCATCACCGAGGTGACACTCACCCCCTCGATCGCGGCCAGCGCGTCCAGATGCTTGATTCCGAAGGCGCCATAGGCACCCGCAACGCATATCCGCATCGTGTCTCTCCCTCAGCTCGTCTTGTTTTCAAGGATGATATGGCCCACGGCGGTATTCGAGGCGGGCACGTGATAGTGGCGATGCACTTCGACCACGTCATCATCCAGAGCGCCGCGCATGACGTGCCACATGACCATTTCGACACCTTCCGACCCGGCCTCGCGCAGGTAATCGACATGTGGCATCTTCGACAAGCCGACGGGATCCTCGGTCAGCTTGTCCAGAAACATCTTGTCGAATTCCGGGTTGATCAGCCCCGCGCGCTTGTATTGCAACTGGTGGCTCATGCCGCCGGTGCCGAAGATCATCACGTTCAGATCCTCTGGATAGCTTTCGACCGCGCGGCGCACGGCCTTGCCCAACTGAAAGCAGCGATTGCCGGTCGGAGCGGGGTATTGCACCACATTGACCGCCAGCGGGATCACCAGAACGCCCCAGTCGTCGTCGGGCGTCTTGTCGCCATACATTACCGACAGCGGCACGGTCAGGCCGTGATCGACCTCCATCTCGTTCATGATCGTCAGGTCGAATTCATCGAGAATCAGCGACTGCGCGATATGGCTGGCCAGTTTCTGATGGTTGCGCACGACGGGCACCGGGCGCGGGCCATAACCCTCGTCGGCGGGGTGGAACTCGGCGGCGGCGCCCAGCGCGAAGGTCGGGATGCACGAGGCGTCAAACGCCGTGCAATGGTCGTTGTAGACCAGAAAGATCACGTCTGGCTTTTTCTCGGCGATCCATTTGCGCGAGAATTCAAAACCCTTGAACACCGGCTGCCAATAGGGTTGCCCGGTGATGCCGGTGTCCATTGCGACCCCGATTGCGGGCACATGGCTGCACCCCACGCCTGCGGTGATCCGTGCCATCAGCTTTCTCCCCATTCGGATTTATAGCGGTTGCCTTCGATCGGGCGGCCCCCGTTCAGCATCATCTTGCGGTATTCCTCGACCCCCATGCCGGTCATCAGCCCGGCGAGGTTCTGGAAATTGATGCCGTCGTTCGCGGCCAGCTTCGAGGTGTAGTAGATGTTGCCACCCAGTTCGAGCAGCCGGTTCCAGTCGCGCTTGAGCACCGCGTCGCGCTGTTCTGGTGTCATCGGATAGGCATCGAGATAGGCCTCTTCCCCGGCGTTGAAGGCATCGCGGTTCTTTTGCAGTCTGAGCGAGATGCAGAACTGGTTCAGATGATACCCCTCGCGCGAGCGGTCGGCATCGAACACGAAGGTGCCCGGAATGTCTTCGTAATCCTTGTGCGTCATGGGTATCCCCTGTTGTCACATGCTGCCGGATCGAGGCCGGTCCGCCCCCGGTGGGCCGGGTTCCTGGCCTTGGATACAGGCCTGCACCCGGATTGCGCCAATTGAATCGGGCCGGGTGTCATTGAAAAAAGCTATTGTTCATCCGGGGCGCAGGTTTTCTACAGAGCGGGGGTCGCTGGGCTGAAACGGCGCAGGTGATCCAGGAACTGCGCCTGCAACTCTGTCGGGCGCCAGGTGCTGCGATAGGTCAGGCCGATGGCGCGGCTGCTGTTCGTCAGCAGAATATCCAGCGCGACGATATGGCCGCTGGCCTCTTCGACGCTGATCTGATGACGCGAGATGATCGACACGTAATCCCCTTCGGCCAGAATGCCGCGCAGCATCACCAGCGACGACGAGACGACCCGCACAGGCGTTTGCGGTCGCTGATCGATGCGCAGGGTTTCAAACAGATAGCTGCCGGCGGGCGTGGATTTCGGCGGTGCTACCCAAGGATAGGCAAGCGTGTCATCCAGCGTCAGCCCGGCACGCCCGGCCAGCGGGTGACGCGGATGCGCGACGATGGCCAGTTCATCGTGGAACAGCGTTTCCTGGATCACGTCGTCGGCCGGGGCCGGAAACCGTAGCGCCCCGATCAGACAATCCAGATCCCCCTCGCGCAGGCCGCGCAGCAATTCGGGATACCGCCCGTCGATCACCTGCACCTGAACGCCTTGTGTGGCGCCGACCAGCGCGTGCACGGCGCGCGGCACGATCGAGGTTCGCGCCAGTGGCAGAGACCCCAGAACGAAGGTGCCCTGATCATCGCCCAATTGCTTGCTGATCTCCTCAAGACCCTGGCGGATCTCGGATTGTGCCAGCTTTGCGCCCGTCACAAAGGCCTGCGCCGCCGCCGACAGTTCGACACCCGATGCGGTGGCCTGAAAGAACGGCACCCCGGCGATATCCTCCAGGCTGCGGGCGGCGCGGTGCACGGTGGGTTGCGACAGGCCCAGCGCGCGGGCCGCCAGCGTGAAACTGCCGGTGCTGGCAACGGCGATCAGCGTGCGCACCTGCGCCGATGTCACCAGACGATCATATGGGCGGCGCTTGCCCGGCCCCGGTCGCGCGCCGCGCAGCGAGAGGCGCGCCCCGGCCAGCAGGTGCCCCAGCGCCGCCTCGACCCGTCGCACGAACAACGCGCCGCAAGGTGTGGTGGTAAACCGTCGGGCGCGACGCACCAAGAGCGGTGTGCCGACCTCGGCCTCCAGCCGCGCGATGGCCTGCGTGGCGGCCGGTTGCGACAGCGAACAACGGTCCGCCGCCTGCGAGACGGAACCGGTTCGCACCGTTTCCAGAAACACGCGCATGTGCCGGATATTGGGCAGGCTGGTCGTCACGTCTGGCCCCGAAATAGCGAAAACTTATTTTATGGCCTCAGAACGAAATAGGCAAACCCCGTCGTCTCGCGCATTCTGGTGTCGTCGGGGTGAGACACTGCACCAGGCAACCCCGGCAGGCGCGACCCGAAAGCAAAGGAAGACCCGATGACCTCGCAACCGCAGCCGATGGACAAGGACTGGCTGGTCGTTCATCCGAACCCCAGGAAGCCCGATTTCACGCTGCCGCCGGGTGCGGTGGACGCGCATTGCCACGTTTTCGGCCCCAGCGCCCAATTCCCTTATGCGCCCGAACGCAAATACACGCCGGGGGATCAGGGCAAGGACAAGCTGTTCGCTCTGCGTGATCATCTGGGGTTTGCGCGCAATGTCATCGTGCAGGCGACCTGTCACGGCAAGGATAATCGCGCAGTCATGGATGCCTGCCGCACGGCAGGCGATCTGGCGCGCGGCATCGCCAGCGTCGGCGCCGACATCACCCGCGACGAATTGGCCGGTATGCACGAGGCCGGGATCCGCGGCGTGCGCTTCAACTTCGTGAAGCGTCTGGTCGATGCCACCCCGCCCGAGGTATTCCTGGGCATCGCCGACAAGATCCAGGACTTCGGCTGGTCCACGGTGGTCTATTTCGAGGCACAGGATCTTGAGCGGCTGGAGCCGTTCCTGAACACTCTGCCCGGCGTGATCGTCGTTGATCACATGGGGCGCCCGGACGTGACCAAAGGGGTCGAT
>JAGRMK010000223.1:0-1758 GCA_020441345.1 Paracoccaceae bacterium | reverse complement strand
AAAGTGACCTGCCCCGAGCGGCTGAGCGTGCAGGGCCCTCCCTATGACGACGTGGTTCCCTATGCGCAGGCGATCGTCGAACGGTTTCCCGATCGCGTGCTCTGGGGCACCGACTGGCCGCACCCGAACCTGAAATCCCACATGCCCGATGACGGCGCGCTGGTCGATTTCATCCCCAGGATTGCCCGCACCCCCGAGCAACAGCGCAAGCTGCTCGTGGACAACCCGATGCGCCTGTATTGGGCGCGCTGAGAGGAGGATATCATGCACGACCTGCCCGGTTTCGACCACCACACCCATATCCCCGGCACGACGATCTTCGACGGCAAGCAGGCGATGAAGGGCTATGCGCTGAACAAGATGTGCTACTCGTTCAACCGGCAGGAATGCCGCGAGGCCTTTCTTGCCGATGAAGAAGGCTACATGGCGCAGTTCGGGTTGAACGACGACCAAAAGGCCGCGATTCGCGCGCGCGACGTTCTGGGCCTGATCGCGGCGGGGGGGAATATCTATTACCTCGCCAAATTCGCCGGCATCTTCAAACTGGGCGTCCAGGATGTCGGCGGCATGCAGACCGGGATGACCACGGCGGAATTCAGGGAATTCCTGCTCAAGCAGGCATGAGGAGACAGGCAATGGCAAAGATTCTTGGCGGTATCACCACGTCCCACATTCCCGCCGTGGGCAACGCGATCCAGAACAAGCTGCAAGACGATCCGTATTGGAAACCGTTCTTCGACGGGTATCCCAAGGTTCACACATGGATCCAGGACAACAAGCCCGATTATGTGATCAATATCTACAACGATCACGGGCTGGGGTTCTTTCTGGACCGGATGCCGACCTTTGCGATCGGGGCCGCGCATGAATACCGCAGCGAGGACGAGGGCTGGGGTCTGCCTGCGCTCGATCCCTTCCCCGGCGCCCCGGAGCTGAGCTGGCATATCATCGAATCGATGGTTGCCGATGAATTCGACATCACCTCGTGCCAGGAACTTGCGGTGGATCACGGATTCGTCGTGCCGATGCAGCTGTTCTGGCCCGGCGCACCGCACAACCCAGACATGCCGCGTGCCGTGCCGATTTCGGCCAACACTGTGCAACACCCGATCCCGACGCTGAAACGCGCGCTGGATTTCGGCCGGGCATTGCGCAAGGCGCTGCTGTCGTTTCCCGAGGATGCGAAGATCGTCGTGCTGGGCACCGGTGGGTTGAGCCATCAGCTTGACGGCCAGCGCGCGGGTTTCATCAACAAGGAATTCGACCAGTATTGCCTGGAAAACATCGTTCACAACCCGGACGAGCTGACCAAGATCTCGCGGATGGAACTGGTCGAGAAAGCCGGGGCGCAGGGCACCGAATTCCTGATGTGGATGATGATGCGCGGGGCGCTGGGCGATGACGTGACCGAGATCACGCGCAACTACCATATCCCGATCTCGAACACGGCGGCGGGCACCCTGCTGCTGGAATGCGCGGCCTGAGGCACTTGCGCTGCGAGGTGCCCGGATACCCGGTATTCATAGCTTGAAACCAGTGGTTTGTGGCACCCTCAGGGTCTGCCATACCGTCGGTCGATGACAAGGATACCGGGAACCGGGCGCGTCATTCCAGACGGGTCTGGATCCGGGCCGGCCAAGTGCCCCTTGACGGTTCGGGACGATCAGGAACGTCAGCCGATCTTGCCGCGCCGCCCTTCACCCATTTGTGCACGGTGCAGCAGCCATTGATCGAGCAGGACGCAGGCCATCATCGCCT
>JAGRMK010000222.1:788-1812 GCA_020441345.1 Paracoccaceae bacterium | reverse complement strand
GAGATCTGCGGCCGCATCTGCCCGCAGGATCGTTTGTGCGAAGGGAACTGCGTCATCGAACAGTCAGGGCATGGCACCGTGACCATCGGCGCGGTGGAAAAATACATCACCGACACCGCCTGGGAAAAGGGCTGGGTGCAGCCCGCGACGCCGATGCAGGAACGCCCCGAATCGGTCGGCATCATTGGCGCAGGGCCTGGCGGACTGGCCGCGGCGGACCGGTTGCGGCGGGCGGGCGTTCAGGTCACTGTCTATGACCGGTATGACCGCGCGGGCGGACTGCTGACCTATGGCATCCCCGGTTTCAAACTGGAAAAGCCTGTCGTCATGCGCCGGATCGAACAACTGGAAGCCAGCGGCGTGCAGTTCGTGCTGAATTGCACTGTCGGCGAGGACATCAGCTTTGACGCGATTCGCGGCAAGCACGACTCGGTGCTGATCGCGACCGGTGTCTACAAGTCGCGTGAACTCGACGGCCCGGGCGCCGAACTGCCGGGGATCGTCAAGGCTATCGACTATCTGACGGTCTCGAACCGCCATGGCTTCGGCGACGATGTCCCCGAATTCGAGTCGGGTGAATTGAATGCCGAGGGCAAACGCGTGGTGGTGATCGGCGGCGGCGACACGGCAATGGACTGCGTGCGCACCGCCATTCGCCAGGGCGCGACCAGCGTCAAGCTGCTTTATCGCCGTGATCGCGACAACATGCCGGGGTCTCAACGCGAGGTGCAGAACGCCGAAGAAGAGGGCGTCGAATTCGTCTGGCTGACCGCGCCCGCAGGGTTTACCGGCGAAAGCACCGTCGAGGGCGTGATCGTGCAGAAAATGCGCCTCGGCGTGCCCGACCTCTCGGGCCGCCGCGCGCCGGAACTGATCGAGGGCGCCGATTACATCGAACCCGCCGATCTGGTGATCAAGGCCCTGGGTTTCGAGCCCGAGGCCCTGCCGACGCTGTGGGACACCCCCGAGCTGGCGGTCACGCGCTGGGGCACGATCCGCTGCGACCATGCCACCCACATGACCA
>JAGRMK010000222.1:0-676 GCA_020441345.1 Paracoccaceae bacterium | reverse complement strand
GAGTAAGCGCATGGACACGCGATCGGGCGGCTGTCTGTGCGGCGCGGTGCGGTTCGAAGCCGACCTGACGACGCATGAGTTCGGCGCCTGCCATTGCGACATGTGCCGCCGCTGGACCGGCTCGGCGCTGCTGGGGCTGACCGTGCCGCAGGCCAATGTCACCTGGCACGGCGCGGAACATATCGCCCGGATCCAGAGCTCGGACTGGGCGGAGCGGGCGCATTGCGCGCAATGCGGCTCGCCGCTGTATTATCATGTCACACTGGACGGGCCGATGTCGGCCAATCTGGAACTGCCGATCGGGTTGCTGGATGACGCCAGCGGCCTGAGCTTTGCGAACGAAATCTACATCGACCACAAGCCCGACAGCTTTGCTTTTGGGGGCGACAGGCCGCGTCTGACGCGCGCCGAAACCCTAGCGAAATTCGGGATCTCGGACAAGGAAGACCTGTGATGACCAAACATGATGAAACCTGGGTTGCCGCCGAAGAAGCAAAGCGTGCCTGGATGGCCGAGAACACCCTGTATCGCAGCGATGACGAACATGCCTCCTGCGGTGTCGGTCTGGTGGTGTCGATCAACGGCAAGCCCAGCCGCAAGGTTGTGGAAAACGGCATCAACGCATTGAAAGCCGTCTGGCACCGGGGTGCCGTGGATGCCGACGGCAAGACCGGCG
>JAGRMK010000221.1 GCA_020441345.1 Paracoccaceae bacterium | reverse complement strand
TCCCGCTCGACGATCATCAGCCGCCAGGGCCCGGCAAAGCCGAACCGCAGCCCCTCAAGCACCAGGCCAAAGCCAAGCCCGATGGCCAGCAACAGCCCGGCGCGGGGTCCTGCCGCCAGCGCCGTGCCGCCGACCAGCGCCAGCGCCAGCGCGGCCAGTCCGAACCGACGCGCCCGCATCAGAACAGGCTCGACACCCAGCGCGCCGAAGCGCGATAGGCATAGACCAGGCGGTTGGGGGCATTGTCGACCGGCAGGTCCAACGCGGTGTATTCGGCCATGCTCTCGGCGTAGAGGCGCACATCGTCATAGCCCGCCAGCTCGCTCAGCGCGAACCAGTTGATCGCCGCCCAGTGGCCGGTGTTGCAAAAGCTGACCGTGGTCGTGGCGTCCGTATACCCGGCCTGCGCAGCGATCGCGCGCACACGCTCGGCGCCCAGCAGCCGCGGGCCGTCGAAGAAATCGGCATAGGTCAGGTTTTGCGCGCCATGGATCGTGCCGGGGGCCGCCACCGACCAGGTGGTGCCGTCAAAGAAGTCGGCGGGGCGTGCATCGAGCAGCGTCGCCTCGCCGTTCTGGCTCAGGGTCGCGACATCCTGTGTGGTGGCGCGCCAGTCCTCGTGCCAGGTCGCGGTGAAATCGGACGGAAAGAACGACGCGGGCGCGGTTTCCACCGGCAGGCTGGCGGCGGTCCAGGCGGCGAAGCCACCATTCAGCAGCGCCAGGTCTTCGATGCCCAGGGATTTCAGCGTCCAGTAAACCCGCGCGGCGGCACCCATATCGGTCGCGTCACGGCCCGCGTGCACCACCACGACCGGGGTATCGGTTTCGATCCCCAGTTCCTGCACGATGGTCTGCAAATGACCCAGATCGCGCAGCGCGCCAGGGTTCGGCATGTCCGAGCGCCACGAAGCATAGGGTGACCAGCCGGCGCCGGGGATGTGCCCCTGCGCATAGTCGCCGGTGATATGCACGACGCGGATCTCGTCGCCGTCGTCGTCAAGAAAACCGGCCAGTTGAGCGGGCTCCAGCAGCGGCGACCAGCCTTCGGGCGCCTCGGCCAAGGCCGTAGCTGGTGCAAGGGCGAAGGCCGAGGTCAAGGCCGTGGCAAGCGTCAGGGCAGGAAGCGAATACTGGATCATCGCGCGTCTCCGGGTTCTGGGGGCCCACTGGCTGCGGGCGTCATGGGCGCGATGTGGCATTGCCGCTGCGCTGGGGCAAGCGGCGCACAGCTGCGGCCAAGCAGGAGCGGCGGGTCGGTATTCTGCCCCGCAAGTCGGCGCGGAAACGCACGTTCCGCATCCGGCCGGACGGGCGAAACAGGCGTTGCGGGCTTGGCCCGCGTGCCGGGCGCATGGACTTATTTGCCTGTCTATTGGCCACCGGGCACCCCGTTGGAGTGCCCTGCGGCGGGGTGCGATGCCGCGCCGCTGCGCGGTGTCAGCCGGTTACCTGCTCGCGCAGGATCGCGGCGGTCATCGAGATCATCAGGTAGAGCCCGGAAAAGATCAGAAAGGCCAGGGCCGTATTTTCGAAGGCGCGCGGATAGGTCGGCTCGTCGGGGGCGATCGGACTGACCCCCAGCGACAGGTAGCGGACCTGCCGGTTGGCCTCCATGCGCGAGGCCTCCATCGTCTGCATTGCCTGCGCCAGCAGCAACTGGCGGGTCGCAACGTCGCTTTCGGCCATCACCAGTTCGCGCTGCACCCGCGCCAGCGAGGTGCCGTCGACGCCTCCCTGCGTCAGTTGCGCACGCAGCCCCTCGATGTTCTCCTCGAGCGTCGCGATGCGGCGCTGCGACTGGGCCAGCCGCGCCTGATTGGGGCGTGCATTGGCCATCAGATCGTCCAGGCTCAACCGCTCCTGGTTGAGCATCGTCTCCAGCGAGGTGATTTGCTGGGTCAGCAGCGAGACCTCGACCTCGCTCGACAGGATCTGATAGCGTTCCTGCAGCTCCAGTACCCGCAGTTGCGCGTCGTTCATGTTCTGCTCGGCCATCGTGACGCTGCCGATCGCGTCGCGCATCTGGTTCTCGCGCAGCCGCTGGGTCAGTTGGTCGACCTGTTCCTCGGCATAGCGAACCAGCGCGCGCGCGAAGGTCTCGCTGGTTTCGGGGTCGGCGGCGACCACCTCCATGCGGATGATGCCCTCGGTCGGATCGTAGCCGACCTGCACGACATCCTGATAGAGGCGGAACGCGGCTTCGTCGGTGGCATCCGCGGGCAGGCGGCGCAGGGGGTCGATTTCCGGCTGCTGGAAATAAGCCTTGAAGCCGAATTCGTCGTTCAACCGGCGCATCGCATCGCGCGATTGCAGGTAGCTCTGCACCGTCACGTTGTCCTGCAAGCCGCCGATGCCGCTGCCACCCAGCATGCCCGCAAGCCCTCCGGCCGAAGGCGCGGCCTGCACATCGGCGTGCTGGATGACGAATTCGGAATTGGTGGCGTAAAGCGGGGTGGCGATGACAAAGAAATACCACGCGGTGATCAGCGTCGGCAGGCCGACAAAGACCATCAGACGCGCACCCAACAGCGCCATGCGGCGGCGGCGGCGGCGGGCGATGTCCTTTTGAATGCGCGAGATCTCGCCCCGGCGTTGGTCGTCGGAACTGGCCGGTTGCGGGGTCGTCGCAGGTGGCGGCGGCTGGCGATAGGCCTTGGGCAGCGCGGGTTGTTCGGTCGTGGTCAGGGCGCGACCGGTGCTGGCCTTGCTTTGATCGCGCACGATGTCGAGCAGGGTCGAGGGTTCGAACGGGTCGATCCCCCGGGCGCGCAACAGGCGCACGGCCTCGATCCCGCTGGTCGCCTTGATCCCGTTGCGCTGGGCCACGCGCATCGCCATGCGCAACTGGCGGCCGGTCAGTTCCTCGGCGCGGATCGCCTCGATTTCGGACTCGGTGCGCGCTGATGCGGTAACGTCCGCCGAATGCGTCGCCGGGGCGCTTTTGGCTGGCGTCGGAGCAGGGCGCGCGGCTTCGGGGGTGGGGGCCGGGGCCTCTTTTGCCACGGGGCGCTCAGGTTTCTTGTCCGGCTGCGGGCGTTCTGGCTGCGGGCGTTCCGGCTGAGGTCGGTCGGATGTCTGGCCAGCGGCGGGGGCCGGAGGCTGGCGCTTTGGCGCATCGTTTTCGTCGAACAAGGCGTCAGACGGTGTCGGGCGTTCCCCCGCTGCGTCCGGACGGGCGACATCGACCGGGCGCGCGGCTGCGGCGCGGCGTGCGGCGCGCTCTTGTGCGCCGGCATCCGGTGTCGCATCGGCGCTTGCGGGCCCGCCCGCGCTTTGACCGCGCTGCGGTGCCACGTTGGTGCGCAGCGCATCGCCGCCCTCGTCGCCCAGTCGCAGGCGGAACCGTCTAGCTTTGGGTTTCGTAGTCATAGATGGCTTTTGCTTCTTCCAGCGAGTCGTAGAAACGCAGTTGACCGTCGCGCAACACCGCGGCCGACTGGCAATAGCGTTCCAGTGTCTCGGCCTGATGGGACACGATCAGCACGGTCGCCTGTTCCAGCCGTTCCTTCAGCATGGCACCGGCGCGGCGGTTGAAATTGGCGTCGGTGGTCGCGGGCATCCCTTCGTCCACCAGATACAGGTCGAATTCGATCGCCAGCATCAGCGCAAAGGCGAAGCGCGCGCGCATGCCCGCGCTGTAGGTGCCGACCGGCATGTCGAAATATTCGCCGATGTCGCACATCCAGCGGCAGAAGGCTTCGACCTCGTCGGGGTCGAGCTGATACAGCCGGGCGATGTAACGCGCGTTTTCCGTGGCCGTATGCCGGTGGTTCAGCCCGCCCATGAACCCCAGCGGGAACGAGACGCGGCAGGCACGGGTGATCGTGCCTTCGTCCGGTTTTTCCAGCCCGGCCATCATGTTGATGATCGTGGTCTTGCCTGACCCGTTGGGCGCCAGGATTCCGACGGAATGCCCCAGCTCGATGCGAAACGACGCATCGTGCAGGATCACCTTGTGGGTTTTCCCGGTCCAGAAGGATTTGCTGACGTTGTTGAACTCCAGCATTGCGCGCGCCTCGATACCCGACCCCGTCGCGACAGAGGGGCCATTTCGCGGCCAGTCTGCCATGCAGGGCTTAACAGGGCTTTTCTTGCGACCCGGATTTTGGGCCGTTCTCGTCGGCAGTATGGCGCATTCGGGCGTGGCGGGGTAGTGAAAAACATGTGTTCTGCCCGCCGGAAACCCGTGGCGGGGTTTACTTTGCGCGCCAAACCGCCGACATCGCGGGGGCGCAACGACCCGGGGGCCCGATGCCTGACCTGCCCGAGATTGACCTGCCCGAGACCGACCTGGACCTGTCCCTGCGCCGCATGGCCGCCGCGCCCGAGGATACGACCCGCCGTCTGGCCCTGCATGCCGAACTGACCCGATCCGAGGTCTTTGTGCTGCTTGAGGCCGAAGTCACCGGCGAGACGCTGGAACCCAGGGTGTTCACGCTGTCCGACGGTCCGGCGGTGCTGGCCTTTGACAGCGAGATGCGGCTGGCCGGTTTCGCCGGCGCGGCCGCCTATGCCGCTTTGCCGGGCCGGGTTCTGGTGCCGATGCTGGCGGGCGCGGGGCTTTCGCTTCTGCTGAACCCCGATGCCGATCATGCGGCCTTGCTGGATCCGCAGGCGCTGACCTGGCTGGCGGACACGCTGGCCGCACCCGCCCCCGAAACCGCGCAGGCCGTGCCCGACCGGATCGGCGTGCCGGCACTCGACCCGGCGGTAATGGCGCTTCTGGTGCCCGCGCTCGAACGCCGCCTCGCGGGGCTGCCGGGGCTGCAACGGACGGTGCTGGCGGCGGTTCGCTGGCGCGGGGGCGGGCAGGGGCATGTGCTGGCGCTGTCCGGTCTGCCCGAGTCCGCCCACCCCCCCGTCGCCCGCGCCGTGGCCGAGGCCCTGGCGCTGTCGGGGCTGGAAGCCGGGGCGCTGGACGTGATCTTTCCGCCTGACGCCGCGATGGCCCGGATTGCCGGGGTCGGTCTGATCCTGTCGCCGGCGCCGCCGCTGCCCGTGTCTGACCAGATCGTGACGGCCGACAGCGCGGCCGGGGCCAATCCGGGGCTTGACCCGTCGAAGCCGCCCAAGCTGAGATAGCCCGCAAAGGGAGGGGGCATGTTCGAACGCCTGGGACATTTCCTCGGCCGGTTCCTGGAACGGGACAAGCCGCAGGATCAACCCGTCATCGCGCAGGATCACCGGGCGCTGACCGCCGCGATCCGGGTGGGCGACGTGCTGCTGGTCGAAGGGCGCGCCCGCATCTCGACGGCGATCAAGTATCTGACGCAAAGCACCTGGTCGCACGCCGCGCTCTGCGTGCGCGACCTGCGTGACGGCGGCGGCACGGTCGACCTGGTCGAGGTCACGCTGCAGGACGGGTGCCACCGCGTGCCGCTGTCGAAATATGCGCTGTTCAACACCCGCCTGTGTCGGGCCGCCAGCCTGTCGGATGACGAACGCCGCGATGTCGCGCGCTACATGGTCGAGCGGATCGGCTTTACCTATGACACCCGCAATGTCATCGACCTGGCGCGATACCTGTTTCCGACGCCGCCGATTCCGGTGCGCTGGCGCCGACGGATGCTGAGCCTGGGGTCCGGGGACCCCACGCGGGCCATCTGCTCGTCGCTGATCGCCCAGGCGTTCCAGTCCGTGCGCTACCCTGTCCACCCCCAGATCGAGATGCTGCGCCAGCCCGGCACCGGGCGCGCGGCCGGCCAGATCTGGCACCCGCGCCACCCCACGCTGATCGTGCCGCGCGATTTCGACCTGTCGCCCTATTTCGCGGTGGTGAAGCCGACGCTGACCCACGGTTTCGACCATCACCGCATCCCCTGGGCCGAGGCCCGGCAGGGCGATCA
>JAGRMK010000220.1 GCA_020441345.1 Paracoccaceae bacterium | reverse complement strand
TGGTGGTGCCGCCCTTTCGATGCGCGCCGTCACTGGCAAGCCGATCAAGCTGATCGGCGTCGGCGAAAAGATGTCGGAGCTGGAGGAATTCCATCCCCGCCGCGTCGCAGACCGTATCCTCGGCATGGGCGACATCGTCGCCCTGGTCGAGAAGGCCCAGCAGACGATCGAGGCCGAGCAGGCCGAGCGCATGATGAAGCGGTTCCAGAAGGGCCAGTTCAACATGAACGACCTCAAGCAGCAGCTTGAGCAGATGATGAAGATGGGCGGCATGCAGTCGGTGATGGGCATGATGCCCGGCATGGGCAAGATGCAAAAGCAGGCCGAGGCGGCGGGCTTTGACGACACGATGCTCAAGCGGCAGATCGCGCTGATCAACTCGATGACCAAGAAGGAGCGCGCGCGCCCCGAGCTGTTGCAGGCCAGCCGCAAGAAACGCATCGCGGCGGGTGCCGGTCTGGAAGTATCGGAACTCAACAAGCTTCTGAAGATGCAGCGCCAGATGGCGGATGTGATGAAGAAGATGGGCAAGGGCGGGATGCTGAAACAGGCGATGAAAGGGATGTTCGGCAAGAACCCCGACATGGCCGAGATGCAAAAGCAGATGGCCGACCCCGAAGCGATGAAGGCCGCGCAGATGGCGATGCAGCGCGGCGCGGGTGGTTTGCCCGGGCTGGGTGGCGGCGGTCTTCCGGGTGGGCTTTCAGGTCTGGGACTAGGCAAGAAGCGATGAGTGACGCGCGCGCGCAACACGGCGTGGTGGCTTTGTCGCCGACCCCGGTCCTGACGACCGGGCGCCTGACGCTGCGCGCGCCAACGGCCGCCGACTGGCCGGCATGGCGCCTCTTTGCCATGTCCGATCGCGCGCAATACATCGGTGGCCCGTTTTCCGAGGCATCGGCGTGGCGCGCTTTTGGCAATGCCGTAGGCATGTGGGTGCTGCGCGGATACGGCAGTTTCGTGTTCACCGAGCGTGGATCGGACCTCGCCTTGGGTATGGCTGGTCCGTGGCACCAGATCGAATCGCCCGAACGTGAAATCGGCTGGAGCCTGTGGAGCCTGGCCGCCGAAGGCAAGGGCTTTGCCTTCGAAGCCGCCAGCCGCGCGCGTGCCTATGCGTTCGACGTGTTGGGATGGGATACGGCTGTCAGCTATATCGATTACGCCAATACGCGCTCGGTCGCGCTGGCCCATCGGTTGGGCGCGGTCGAGGATCGGCAGGCCGCAATGCCCGGCGACACGCCGTGCCATGTATTCCGCCATCCCCGGCACGAGGTGCGCGCATGACCTTGGCCGAATCCTTTGGCGCGCTGATCCCGCGGCTGGAAACGCCGCGGTTGATCCTGCGCGCGCCGCTCCCCCAGGATTTCGAGGCATTCGCGGCCTATTGCGACAGCGATCGCGCGCGCTTCACCGGTGGCCGCGTGGACCGCAATCTGGCGTGGCGCGGGTTTTGCCACATCACCGGGCATTGGGTGCATCGCGGTTACGGGTTCTTCGTGATCGAGGACAAGGACAGCGGACAAGCCCTCGGCACCTGTGGCCCCTATTTCCCTGAGGGCTGGCCTGAGCCGGAAATCGGCTGGACCCTGTGGTCCGAGGCAGCGCAGGGCAAGGGGATCGCCTTCGAGGCGGCGCAGGCAGCACGCGGCTTTGCCTATGACGTGCTGGGCTGGACCACGGCGATCAGTCTGATCCTGGCCGGCAACACAAGGTCCGAGGCGCTGGCCCGACGCATGGGCTGCACGCGCGACGGAACCT
>JAGRMK010000219.1 GCA_020441345.1 Paracoccaceae bacterium | reverse complement strand
TGGCGCTGGCCGACTACGAGGACCGGTTCGTCATTCCGACGACCCACCGCGAGCAGGTCGAGGAAGCCTATGACCTGCGCGGCGGATGCGGGTTCACCGACACCAACGGCTGCTCGACCGGCACGTCCAAACCGTCGCTGTTCGGCGGTTCCAAGAAGCCGCTGAAAATGCCGCAGGAGGTGCGCTGATGTCCGTCGAACTCAAGGACCGGACCCTCAAGGCGCTGTCGCTGCTGCTCAGCTACCCGACCCAAGAGCTGCAAGGCGCGATGTCGGAAATCGGAGGCGTGCTTGCCTCCGAGACCCGGCTGACGGCGGCGGCGCGGCGCGATCTGCGTCCGCTGGTCGAGGCGCTGCGGGACGGCGACATCTACGATCTGCAAGAGCAATACGTGATGCTCTTCGACCGGTCGCGCACCTTGTCGTTGAACCTGTTCGAACATGTCCACGGCGAAAGCCGGGATCGGGGCGGGGCGATGGTCAGCCTTATGGAAACCTATCGCGATGGCGGGTTTGAACCCGTCACCTCGGAACTGCCCGATCACTTGCCGGTGTTGCTGGAATTCCTGGCAACCCGACCGGCAAACGAAGCCCGCGAGACCCTGGCCGATGCCGCGCATATCTTCGAGGCCCTGATCGCCCGGCTTGCCCGGCGCGAAAGCGTCTATGGTGCGGTGTTCGCCGCGCTGTTCCAACTGGCGGGGGCGCAGGCCAACGCCGAGGCGCTGGCCGAACTCCTCGACCAGCCCGAGGTCGATCCGAACGACCTGGAGGCGCTCGACGAGGTCTGGGAAGAAAGCGAAGTGCGCTTTGGCCCCGATCCGAACGCCGGATGCCCGCAGGTGCGCGATATGCTTTCGCGCATGGATGACCCAACCACGCGCCCCTCTGGTGCGCAACGCGAACGCCCGTCGGGCGTGGCAGCCGAATAACGGAGGCTCAGATGCACAACTTCTTCTTCGGGATTTACCCCTATATCGCGCTGGCCGTGCTGTTCATCGGCTCGGTTGCGCGCTACGAACGCGACCCGTTCACCTGGAAATCCTCGTCCAGCCAGCTCTTGCGCCGCAAGCAACTGGTAATGGGGTCGGTCCTGTTCCATGTGGGCGTGCTGTTCATCTTCATCGGCCACCTGTTCGGCCTGCTGGTTCCGCACCAGATCTACGAGATGTTCGGTATCCATGCCGAAGCCAAGCAATTGCTGGCCGCGTCGGCCGGGGGCATTGCCGGTGTCATGGCGCTGGTCGGCGGCGCGATGCTGTTTCATCGCCGTTGGACCGACCCGCGTATCCGCGCCACCTCCAGCTTCTGGGATGTCGCGATCCTGGCGCTGCTGCTTGCGCAGCTTGTGCTGGGCCTGATCAGCGTGCCGTTCAGCATTGCGACTTATGAGCATGGCGAAGTGCTGTTGTTCATGGCTTGGGCGCAGGGGATCTTTACCTTCCAGTCCGATGCCGCGTCGCATCTGGTGCATGTCGGCATCATCTACAAGCTGCACATCATTCTGGGCCTGACGATTTTCGTTGTGTTCCCGTTCACGCGGCTTGTGCACATCCTGTCGGGTATCGCGGCGCCGTTCCGCTATCTGTTCACGCGGACAGGCTATCAGATCGTGCGCTCGCGTCGCAAATCCACCAAACCGGCAGAGTAAGACCGATGAACGCAGCACTCTTTCCCGACTTGATCGTCAACGGCGAAACCGTGCCTCATGCCGCGGTCGCGGCCGAGGCCCAGAACCACGAGGCGCCAAAGGGCAAGCCCGGCATCGCCTGGCGCAAGGCCGCCAAGGCCATCGCCGTGCGCACCTTGCTGTTGCAAGAAGCCCGGCGGCGCGAGATCGTCGCCGAGCGGGCCGAGGTCGGGCCAGGGCGCTTTGAAACCGACGAGGAGGCCCTTATCCGGGGCCTCCTTGAAATGGCGGTCGATGTTCCCGAACCAACCGAAGAGCAGATCCGCGCCGAGTGGCTGCGCGACCCGTCGCGCTTTCGTTCGCCGCCCCTGTGGGAGGTCTCGCATATCCTGATCGCCTGCGATCCGCGCGACGAGCCCGCCCGCGCCAAGGCACAGGACACGGCAACTGCCCTCCTGGAGCAGGTGCGCGCCAAACCGCGCGACTTTGCCCGGCAGGCGGCTGAGCACAGCGATTGCGGCTCGAAATCGTCGGGCGGCGCGCTGGGCCAGTTAAGCCCCGGCGACACCGTTCCCGAATTCGAGGCCGCGCTGCGCGGCATGGCCGAAGGCGACCTGTCGCCCGCGCCGGTGCTGACGCGCTACGGGTATCACCTGATTCGCATGGATGCGGTGGCCGAGGGGGCCGTTCTGCCCTTCGAGGCGGTGCGCCAGAAGATTTCGGAAGCCATCGAAAAGGCCACTTGGGCGCGCGGCGCGAAGGACTTCGTCGATGCGCTGGTCGGGGGGGCAACGATTTCGGGCGTGGACCTCACGGCGGGCTGAGACGAGGAGCGGGAGCAGGGCAGATGGGCAATGGAACGAACCGTGACCCCAACGATGACATTGCCCGCAAGACACATGGTCAGCTTGTCGACCCGCTGGAGTTCATCGCCCGCGATCACCGGGCCGAGCGGGTGGTTTGCGATCACCTCGATCGGCTTGCTGCGGGTGACAAACTCAGACGGGCGGATATCGAAAGCGCGCTGCGGTTTCTACGCGATGATCTGCCGCATCACCTTGACGATGAGGAACTGGATCTGTTTCCGGTTCTTCGCAGGCGGTGCGAGGCAGATGACGAGATCGACAAGGCGATTGCCCGGCTGACATCGGATCATGCGCATGCCGCCGTCGATACGCCCACGGTGATCGCAGTGCTCGACGGGCAGTTGCGCAAGAAACGGCCACTGTCCGATACCGAGTGCCATAGCCTGAGCGCCTATGCCGCGCACGCAAGGCGGCACCTGACGTTGGAAAATGCCGTGGTGCTGCCCCTGGCGCGGCTGCGTTTGTCGAAAAAGGATCAGACCCAGATGGCGGCGCGGATGGCGCAGCGTCGCGGGCTTGGTTCCAACCAGGAATAAAAGCCATGCTGCACACGCTTCTCAAACGCAACGCCGAATGGTCGGCTGGACGCAACGCTGCCGAACCGGGCTATTTCGCGCGCCTTGCAACGCAACAGGCGCCCGAGTTCTTCTGGATCGGGTGTTCTGACAGCCGGGTGCCCGCCAATGTCGTCGCGGGCCTCGATCCGGGCGAGGTTTTCGTGCATCGCAACGTCGCCAATGTCATTCACTCGACCGACATGAACATGCTTTCGGCACTGGAGTTTGCCGTCGAAGCGTTGAAGATCCGTGAGATCATCGT
>JAGRMK010000218.1 GCA_020441345.1 Paracoccaceae bacterium | reverse complement strand
TTGTCGCGGTTGTCGCCCATGAAGAAGAAATGCCCCTCGGGGACCGTGAACACCGGCGTGTTGTCGGCAAAGCCGTTGTCCTCGATGTTCAGTACCGGATAGCTCACGCCATTCGGCAGGGTTTCGATGGCGCGCGACTTGGTGCAATCGCCGCCTTGTCCGACCGGCGCGTTTTCGCAGCGCGGATACTGGCCCGCGCCCCCCTGCCGGGCGTAGAGTTCGGTGAAATCGCCGTCGGGCTGCTGTGGCACGGCCGTGTCATTGATATACAGCACGCCCTCGCGCACCTGGATGCGGTCGCCGGGCAGGCCGATCAGGCGCTTGATGTAATCGCTTCCCGAGACCGGGTGACGAAACACCACGATGTCGCCGCGCTCGGGCTCCGAGGCAAAGATACGGCCCGAGATCGGGCACAGCGCGAAGGGGCAGGAATACCGCGAATAGCCATAGGCCATCTTGTTGACGAACAGGAAATCGCCGATCAGAAGCGTTTCCTTCATCGACCCCGACGGGATCCAGAACGGCTGGAAGAACAGCGTGCGGAACAGACCGGCGATCACCAGCGCCCAGAACACGGTTTTCACCGTCTCCCACCAGCCGTCGTTCTTACCCGTTGCAGTGCTCATGTCGGCTCCTGATCGCCAGAGGGGCGCTGCATGTGCATGCGCTTTGGGGCGTTTCATGCGACCGCGGGGGGCGCGTGTCAAGGCGCGGCCCGGCAGCGCCCGGGTTTTCCCCCCTCACGACCGCGCGAAACGCGAAAGGGCGGCCCGCGATGGGCCGCCCTTCGGGTGCATTCGGCACGGGTCAGTTGACCAGCGTTGCCTCGGTCGCCGCGCGCAACTCGGCCTCGGTCACACCGTCGGCCAGTTCGACGATCTTCAATCCGCCCTCGACGACATCCAGCACGCCATAGTTGGTGATGATCCGGTCCACTACGCCCTTGCCCGTCAGCGGCAGGGTGCATTCCTTGAGCACCTTGGATTCTCCGTGCTTGTTGGCATGGTCCATGACCACGACGACGCGCTTGACACCTGCCACCAGGTCCATCGCGCCGCCCATCCCCTTGACCAGTTTCTTGGGGATCATCCAGTTGGCAAGGTCGCCGTTCTCGGCCACTTCCATTGCGCCCAGGATCGCCATCGCGATCTTGCCGCCCCGGATCATCGCGAACGAGGTCGCAGAGTCGAAATACGCGGTGTGAGGCAAGGCGGTGACGGTCTGCTTGCCGGCGTTGATCAGGTCGGCGTCAACCTCGTCCTCGGTCGGGAAGGGGCCGATGCCCAGCATCCCGTTTTCCGACTGCAGCGTGACCTGCACGCCCTCGGGGATATAGTTCGCCACCAGCGTCGGAATCCCGATGCCGAGGTTCACATACATCCCGTCTTTCAGTTCAAGCGCCGCGCGGGCGGCCATCTGGTCTCTGTCCCAAGCCATTGTCAGCCCTCCCTCAAGCCTTGCGCACAGTGCGCTGTTCGATGCGCTTTTCGTGCTCGCCCTGGATCAGGCGGTGCACGTAGATCCCCGGCAGGTGAATGTGATCGGGGTCAAGTGTCCCGGCGGGGACGATTTCTTCGACTTCCATCACGCAGACCTTGCCGCAGGTCGCGGCGGGCGGGTTGAAGTTGCGCGCCGTCTTGCGGAAAATCGCGTTGCCGGTTTCATCGGCCTTCCACGCCTTGACGATGCTCAGGTCCGCCACGATCCCGGTTTCCAGGATATAGGTTTCGCCGTTGAAATCCTTGTGTTCCTTGCCCTCGGCGATCACCGTGCCGACCCCGGTCTTGGTATAGAAGCCGGGGATGCCCGCGCCGCCGGCGCGCATCCGCTCGGCCAGGGTGCCCTGCGGGTTGAACTCCAGCTCCAGCTCGCCAGACAGATACTGGCGCATGAATTCCGCGTTTTCGCCGACGTAAGACGAAATCATCTTTTTCACCTGACGCGTGTTCAACAGCATTCCCAGCCCGAATCCGTCAACGCCGGCATTGTTCGACGCGATCGCCAGATCCCTGGTCCCGGCGTCACGGATCGCCGCGATCAGCAGTTCAGGAATGCCGCACAGGCCAAAGCCGCCTGCCGCGATGGTCATGCCGTCGAACAAAAGCCCATCAAGGGCCTCTGCCGCGGAACCGTAGATCTTCTTCATGCTGTCCCCCGAAAATTCCTCGCGGATGTTGTGACGCGGCGCTGCGGCGAAGTCAATCGTCGCTTGGCCGGGCACGGTCGGGTGCCCGTCTGCGCTGGCGGCTCACGGCTTCGCCCACCCTTGCAGCGCCGCACCAACGGGCTATTGTCTCGCGCCATGACGAACCACCTGTTTTCCGCACTGGGACTGGCTTTGATCATGCTGATGGCCTGTGCGCCGCGGCATGGCGAAGCGCCTGCGCCCTTGCCGACGGTGGTTCCCCATCCCGTTGACACGGCTGACCCCGGCGCACCGGGACAGGGCGCGCGTCACGCGATGAACTACATGGTGCTGAGCCGCGAAGGCCCGGCCGAAGGGCAGGACCGCTACTATTTTTCGGGGGTGGATGCCGGGCGTATCTCGGTCTCGTTCCTGTCGCGGTCGCGCGCGGCGATCACCGCCCACGCAATCTGCGACGGACGGGCACGGTCGCGCCCGGACGAGATCCTGACGCAGCCGCCCGCCTGGGTTGCCGCGGGACAGGCGGTGATCGTGAACCTTGGCCCAAGGGAACGTCGGCACACCCTGCTGGACCTCGGCCCCGAGGTCACGCAATGCGATCTGACGGTGACGCCGGGCGGCTATCCGTCCTATGCGATCCGCATGTTGCGCGAAGACCTGGCCCGGCCCGAGATCGCGCGGCTCGACGCGAGGCACCGCGCCTGCGGCGGTGGCGCTGGCGGTGGCGGTGATGCCCTGACCCGGGCGTTCCTGGCGGCGGACGGGCTGTCGATGACCTGCCCGGCCCCGATTGGCCAAACCCGGATGCTGCCCGATGGGCTGGATGCGCTCAACGCCAAGATCGAGGCGCTGACTGGCAGTACCGTATCGCCAGAGGCCTTGCTGGCGGGCGATCCGACCATGCCGCTGGATTGGTCGAACGCGCCGGACCTGGACCTGATCTATGTCAACTATCTGAATCTGAACGCCGATTTTTCCGGTTACCTGATTGCCCGGATGCTGGCCTGGCACGCCGCGCGGGGCACCATCGTGCGGCTTCTGACATCCGGCGTGATGCTGACCGATACCGACCGCGCCCTGTTCGAGGGGCTGGCGGCGCGGTATCCGACCGTTCAGTTGCAACCCTACCGCTTTCCCCCGGCGGCCGCCGACGGGGTCGAGGGGCAACTGGGTCGTCTGCACCGGGTATCCCACGTCAAGCTCTTTGGCACGGTGGCGCGCGACCCCGGACGCTCGCGGGTGATGATCGGCGGGCGCAATGCTCACGAGGGGTATTTCTTCGATGAACCCCGCGACCTGAGCGCCTTTCCTTACCTGCATCAATACGATCCTGAGCAGACCAAGCTGACCGGAGGGTTCACCGCCTACGAGGATTTCGAGATCGAATTCCGTTCGGACGCCGCGACGCGCGCGGTCATGGGGCATATGGCGGCGTTGTGGCATCGGGACCACGACACTCAGAGCCTTCGCCCGCCGGTGTCACAAGCCGTCACCTCGACCGGCCGGGTTGAGGGGCAGTTCCGGCATTTCATCTCGGTGCCCTTTGCCGATGGCATGGCGCAGGTCGGCTATTACACCCGGCTGATCGATGCGGCACGGCACCGCATTCGCATCGCCTCGCCGTATCTGAACCTGCCGCCCGAACTGGACGAGGCGCTGCATCGCGCGCAGGCGCGCGGCGTGCTGGTCGATGTAGTGACCACGGTCCGTGTGCGCGAGGCGACGGATTTCATGGTGACCGGGCTGAACCGCGCTTTCGCCAATGATTTCGGCGCCTGGGTGAATTTCATCGACTATGATCCCTATCCGAGGCTGCTGCACACCAAGCTGATCGTCATCGACGACCGCCTGGTGGTCATTGCCTCGACCAATCTGAACATGCGCAGCTTTGCGCATGATCTGGAAAACGGGCTGATGATCATGGACCGCGAGGTTGCACGTCGGGTCTCGGCGGTGCTCCAGGGCTACATGGATGCGGGCACGCGCGTGCCCCCCGGACAAGAGGTGCCGCGTCTGGTGCGCTTGTTGCGGCGTATCGGCGTGATTGCCCGCGCGTTCTGAGGCGCGCGCAACCCCGGCGCCATGCCTGCGGGCGCGCCGGGGATCTCTCAGTCGTCCGAAGCCTCGGGCCCCGGGTCTGCCGCCTTTTTGGCGGCGGTTTTCCTGGCGGGCGCCTTTTTGGCTGCCGGTTTTGCCGGAGCCTTCTTGGCGGCTGGTTTGGCGGCGGCTTTCTTTGCAGCCGGCTTCTTTGCGGTGGTCTTGCCCTTGCCCTTGGTCGCGGCCTTGGCGGCGATCAAGTCCAGCGCCTGCTCCATGGTCACGGCCTCTGGCTCGATCTCCTTGGGCAGGGTGGCGTTGATCTTGGCCCACTTGACATAAGGCCCATAGCGGCCCGGCATCACCTGAACGGGGCCGCCATCCGGGTGCTCGCCCAGCTCTTTCAACGGCTTGGCCGCCGCGCCCCGGCCACCGCGCGCGGCTTTTTCGGCCAGCAGTTCGACCGCGCGGTTCATGCCGATGGTGAACACCTCGTCCACGTCGGGCAGGTTGGCATAGGTCTTGTTGTGGCGCACATAGGGGCCAAAGCGCCCGATCGCGGTCTCGATCGGCTCGCCATCTTCGGGGTGGGTGCCAACAAGGCGCGGCAGCGACAGCAGGGTCACGGCACGGTCCAGGTCCACCACATCGGGCGCCCAGCTTTTCGGCAGGCTGGCGCGCGGCGGTTTCTTGGTGTCTTCTGTCACCTCGCCGCGCTGCACATAGGGTCCAAACCGACCGGTGCGCAGAAAGATCGGATCGCCCTGGTCGTGGCCCAGCAGCTTGCCGTCGCCCGACAGTTCCGCGTCGCCCTCGTCACCCGACAGCGGCCGGGTATAGCGGCATTCGGGGTAGTTGTTGCAGCCGATGAAAGCCCCGCCCGAGCGGGCGGTCTTCAGGTTCAGACGCCCCTTGCCGCAGGTCGGGCAGACGCGCGGGTCGCTGCCATCCTCGCGTGGCGGATAGAGATGCGGCGCCAGCAC
>JAGRMK010000217.1 GCA_020441345.1 Paracoccaceae bacterium | reverse complement strand
TGCCCGGCAGGGTCCAGCCCTGCTCTGGGCCGACGATATGCACGATACCCTGGCGCACGTCGGACACGGGATAGTAGTGCAGGCCGAACTCCTTGGCGTTCGTATCCAGCGCCTCGACCTGGATGCGGCTGTCTTCGGTCATCGTTTCGGCATTGGCGCGGTCCAGCGTGGTCGGCACGTTATGGTCGGGCACGGCGATGGTCTTTTCGGGCGCGCGCACCTTGCGGCCGGTCATACGCAGCCCCTCGAAGGCTTGCGGGCTGGTCACTTCGTGGACCAGGTGGCGGTCGATATACAACAGGCAGGTGCCATCATCGGACTGGTGCGCGACATGCGCATCCCAGATCTTGTCATAGAGCGTTTTCGGAGCGGTCATGGCTCTGTCTCACTTGTGCGGAAAGAAAAAGGGCAGGGAGGATGCGGTGTGCACGGGGCACAGGGGATCAACCCAGTCGTGCAAGAACCGCCCGGTTCACCCGGCAAAATCGCTGCGGCAGGCGCGCGTGGTCGGTCATGTCGAAATAGCGGATCATGGCAGCGGTTTATACGCGCCCGGCGAGTCTCGCAAGGGAAAGCGAAATGCGCCCCGATGCGCAAACTTCGTGCGGACGGTTGCAACGAACATCGGTGGCGCGGCACCGCAGATGCAGTAAGCTGGGGTCATGGACAGCGAATTTCAGACATGGATTGAAACCTGGATTCAGGGTGCGGGCGGCTTTTGGGCTGCGATCTCGCTCTATGTGCAAAGCATGGTGCTGCCTTACCGGCTGGTGCAGATCGGCGTTGCGCTGGCCCTTGTCGGGGTGGCCTGGCTGGTGGCGCTCGCGCTCAATTCCCGGATGGAGGACTGGATTCGCGGCCGCGAAGGCTGGAAAACCTGGCAGTTGCGATGGCTGATCCGGTTGCGGCGACGCTTGCCGCTGATTGCCTATGTCGTGCTGATCTGGCTTGCGGTCGGTGTGTTCGCCGCACTGTATCAGTTTCCGTCGCGGCGCTATCTGCTGGTGCTGATCGCCACGATTGCCTCGGCCTGGCTGGTGATCCGGCTGGCGGCGCATGTGGTGCGCAACCGGATGCTGCGGCAGGTCGTGATCTGGGGCACGACAATCTACGCGACGCTGCACTATCTGGATCTGAGCGACGAGGCCGGTGTTCTGCTGGACAGTCTGGCCATCGAATTCGGCGCGTTTCATCTGTCGGTCCTGTCGATCCTGAAGGCGCTGGTGGTGACAGGAGTGCTGTTCTTTGCCGCGCGGTTGGTCAGCCAGGGCAGCGCAAGACGCATCCGGGGAAATGACGACATCAGCCCCTCGGTACAGGAGCTGATGATCAAGACCTTGCAGGTCACGCTGTTCGGCGCGGCGTTCTTCATCGGCCTGAAGGCGGTCGGGTTCGATCTGACCGGGCTGGCCGTGCTGTCGGGTGCGATTGGCGTGGGGCTGGGCTTTGGCCTGCAAAAGGTGGTGTCGAACCTGGTTTCCGGGGTGATCATCCTGATGGACAAGTCGGTCAAGCCGGGGGATGTGATTTCGCTGGGCGAAACCTTTGGCTGGATCAATACACTGGGCGCGCGCTATGTCTCGGTCGTTACCCGCGACGGCAAGGAATATCTGATCCCCAACGAGGATCTTATCACCGGGCAGGTGGTCAACTGGTCGCATTCCAACGATCTGGTGCGGCTGGATCTGACCTTTGGCACATCGTATGGTGACGATCCGCACAAGGTTCGGGAGATCGCGGTCAAGGCGTCGGTGGGATCGGCCCGCGTGCTGCACGACCCGGCGCCGGTCTGCCACATCACCGGCTTTGGCGATTTTTCCGTGGACTACGTCCTGCGCTTCTGGATCCGCGATCCCTCGGCGGGGCTGACCAATATTCGCGGCACGGTCTATCTGGCGCTGTGGGATGCGTTCAAGGAAAACGGCATTTCCATTCCCTTCCCGCAGCGCGAGGTCCGGGTGCTGGGCGACAAGCCCGATATGCCGCAGGCCGGGTTCAGGATCGACTGAGCGCCGGGTTCAGGCCTTGTCCAGAAACGCGCGGATCGCTCCAAAGCCGACACCGCTCTTGCCATAGACCCTGCGGTCGGGGTTGGCATCGACCTGCGCCGGGGTCTTGGTCACGCAGTCGTAGTAATGGCGCACATCGGCGCCCACCGTCGCCATCGCGGGCGGCAAGGCGCGACCGATTGCCTTTAGATACTGCTCCGGGTGCACCAGACTGGGGGCATTGGGGTTGGGCAGATGGCCTGCCTTGCGCAGCTGCTGCGCCGCGCTGTCGCGTGCGAAAACCAGCAGGTTCTGGCGGTAATAGGACCGGATCGCGGCTTCGTTCCAAAGCGACAGGCGCAGGAAATCGAAACACTCGAACCCCAACGGTGTGAACAGCTTGACCCAGTATTCCACCCAGTTCTCGTTCACGTGCCCGGCGCCGCCCTGATAGGGAATCGCCGCCGAGAACAGCACCAGGTCCGATGCGCTGGCAACATTGGCGACAAAGGTCGCAGCGTGTTCCTTTGGCAGGTGTTCGGCAACCTCGGTAGAGATGCTCAGATCGAACTGGCGACCCACGCTGACCGGCTGGCCCAGATCGGCGGCGACAAACCGGTCGGCGGGGAACTGGCGTTGCTCGACCGGGATCTCGGGGATGTCATAGCCGCGCACATCGGTCACGCCGCTGTCGATCGCAGCCTTCAGCCAGGTGCCGCGCCCGGTGCCGAAATCTGCCACCGAGGCGATGGGCCGTATGTGTTGCATGGCACGCAGGACCAATTCCTGCGAGCGGTCAGCGGTGCCGAAATACTCCATCGACGCGCGAACCATTTCCGACGGTCCGTCGATCCAGTGACTGGATTTTCCGGGCGCGCGAGCAGGCGGCGCAGCGGCCGGGCTGGCGGGCGCAGTCAGCGGCGCCTCGGCGGCGGGTTTCTTGCGTCTGAAACGAAACATGGGCGCGATCTTTCCGTCTGAAGTCAGGCAAACCAGGGCCGATCCGCCCGGAAACGGGCGAAGTGTTTCAGGCAATGAGCAAAAAGAACAGCCCTTCGTCACCGCGCGGGCCGTTTCGGTGGATCATTCGTTGCTTCTGACGCGCCGGCAAGAGAACCGCCGCCTTTTGCGCACGAACCGCACCCATACAGCCAATTGGACGCGCGCGGCGACGAGACGTTTGGAATTGCAGAAATGCCAGAGACCTCCGCCAGCGTCGGCGGCGTTCTTGCAGACCGTTGCGGTTTCCAGTCTGGCCTGTGCCGCCTATTCTGACTTAACCGGCGGCCCGGCGTGCAGTGGCCCGGCCGGGCGCTTGCAGGCGATGCGCGGGGCTTTGCCATGCGTGTTCGCGGTGCATTGAGATTCCCGCCAAGGATTGTTAGATTGACCCTGTAGCCAATGCAGGAGGACAGATCTCTGTCTTACATCGACCCGGCCGCCGTTGCGGCCCCCGCCCCGAAACCCTCGGCCCCGACCTATTCGGCCGATGACGTTCTGGCACTGGTCCTGCAATCCCTTGACGACGACAAAGCAGAGGATGTCGTGCAGATCAGTCTGCGCGGCCGCTCGGCGATGGCCGATTACATGGTGATTTGCTCGGGCCGGTCCTCGCGACAGGTTGCCGCGATTTCCGAGAAACTTCTGGAACGGCTGAAAGAGGCGTTTCGCTTGACCGCACGCTCCGAAGGCAAGGAAACCGGCGACTGGGTGCTGATCGACACGGGCGACGTGGTGGTCCATATCTTCCGCCCCGAAGTGCGCGAGTTCTACCAGTTGGAACGCATGTGGCAGATGCCGCCCGGCGCCGCCTGAGGGTGGCTGCGGGATGCGCGTGCATCTGTGCGTCGTGGGCCGGATTCGGTCCGGCCCCGAGCGCGACCTGATCGACGACTATCTGAAACGCTTTGATCGCACGGGGCGGCCCCTGGGTTTGGGCCCAGCGCGTGAGCTTGAGGTCGAGGACAAGCGCGGCGGCGGCATGGAGGCCGAGGCCGCGTTGCTGGATCGTGCCTGCCCGACCGGCGCGGTGCGCGTGGTGCTGGACGAACGCGGCGAAACCCTCAGCTCGCCGGAACTGGCCGAGCGGCTGGCACGCTGGCGTGATCAGGGCGCGCAGGATCTGGCGCTGTTCATCGGCGGTGCCGACGGGCTGTCGCCCGATCTGCGCGCAGGGGCCGACGCGGCGCTGTCGCTGGGGCGTATGGTCTGGCCGCATGCGCTGGCCCGCGTGATGTTGACCGAGCAACTCTATCGTGCGGCGACGATCCTTGCGGGCGGGCCGTATCACCGGGTCTGAGGCCGTCACCTTGGGGTGAGCCGCCCCGCCGGGCATTGCCCCGGCCCGGCGCAGCCCGTAGACAGGCGGCAACAAACGGAGACTTGCCATGACCCGCACCAAAACCGGCGTGAAACCTGTCGTTCTGTGCATCCTTGATGGCTGGGGGATCAACCCCGAGACGCGGGGCAATGCGGTTGCCCTGGCCAACAAACCCAATTTCGACCGGATCATGGCGACCTGTCCCAATGCGACATTGATCACCCATGGCCCGGATGTGGGCTTGCCGACCGGGCAGATGGGCAATTCCGAGGTAGGCCACACCAATATCGGCGCGGGCCGGGTCGTGGCGATGGACCTGTGCCAGATCGACCGAGCAATCGAGGCGCGC
>JAGRMK010000216.1 GCA_020441345.1 Paracoccaceae bacterium | reverse complement strand
CCGGCCATGTAGCACAGGTAGAACGGCACCATCGGCAGGATGCACGGCGACAGAAAAGACAGAATCCCGGCCAGAGCCGCGCCACCATAACTCATCTCGAACATAGTCATATCCCCCCAGCCGTCGGATCGGCACGCGCACCGCGCGGGGTGCTTGCCTGAACGGCTCAATAATATTACAATGTTCATATGTATTATTCGCGTCGTCAATCGGGTTCTTGCACACGCGCAGCAAAATTACGACACGTGTGAAGGAAAATCCGGGCCGCGCCGGCGCCGCTCTGATATGGCGGTGGTGCAGACCCGATCCCGATTCGGACAAAGAGGTTCGTCATGCTTGTTTCACGCCTGAAAGTTGCCCTGATCGCCGCCGCTCTGGCATGTGTGACCATCGGCCCGGTCGCCGCGCAGGAGTTTCGGTTGCTGATGATCGAGCAGGTCGGCTGCTATGTCTGCACCGCGTTCAACCGCGACGTGGCGCCCGCCTATCACGCCTCGCCCGAAGCGCAGATCGCGCCGCTGATCCACGCCGATCTGCGCGGGCCGCTGCCCGACGGGGTGACGCTGATGTCGCGGCCTTTTGTGACGCCAACCTTCGTTCTGCTGGCCCCCGACGGGCACGAAGTCGGGCGACTGATCGGCTTTCCGGGCGAAGATTTCTTCTGGCCTTACATCAACGAGATGTTCGAGGCCGCGCGCGCCGAACTGGCGGGCTGACCACGACGGAACTTCGGGTCACGCACCCGGCCCGATACTCGATTCCCCCGTGGCCCTGTGCTAGGGTCGGCGTGCCTGGCGTCACAAGACGTGCGGCGACCGCGAGTCCTGAAAGGGTGCGGGGCAGGGTAGGATGGCTTTGGCATGGCGCCAGACGGCATGAAAATGAGCCAGACGGACGCAGACGGCGCCGGCATGCCCAAGGGCACTGCGGGAGCGGCGGATTTCCTGCTGGGCGATGCACGCAAGGCCGCCGATTTCCTCAAGGCCCTGGGGCATGAGGGGCGGTTGCTGATGCTTTGCCATCTGTGCGAGCGCGATCTGTCGGTGACAGAGCTGGAACAGCTGATCATGTCGCGCCAAGCCGCGGTCAGTCAGCAACTGGCGCGATTGCGGCACGAGAAGCTGGTCACAACCCGGCGCGATGGCAACCAGATCATCTATTCGCTGGCCAATGAGCGGGTGCGTGAAATGATCGAGGTGGTTCAGCGTCTGTTCGGCACGCCTTGAAAACCGGGTTTGGCGGGCCGGGGTCTGATTCAGATCAAGGCGCCTTCATGCAAAGATCGGCATATCCGCCTGCAACGCCGATGACCCGGGGATGTGCGGATGGACAGTTTCATTGCCTTCATTGAATGGATGGGCGAGGCCAAGGCCGGCGCGCTTTTCGGCCTGTTGACCGGCGCGATCTTTGGCATTGCCGCGCAACGCTCGTCCTTTTGCCTGCGTGCGGCCACGGTAGAATTCGCGCGGGGCATCATCGGCGGCAAGGTCGCGGTCTGGTTGCTGACCTTTTCCACGGCCGTCGTCTGGGTGCAGGGCGCGCAATGGCTGGGCCTGTTCGATTCGGTCGATTCGCGAATGATGTCGGTGGCGGGATCCTGGTCGGGTGCGGTGATCGGCGGGCTGCTGTTCGGCGTCGGCATGGTGCTGGCGCGGGGGTGTTCGGGGCGGCTTCTGGTGCTGGCGGCGACCGGCAACTTGCGGTCGTTGGTCTCGGGACTGATCTTTGCCGTCGTCGCACAGATGAGCCTGCACGGGTGGCTGGCGCCTTTTCGCAACTGGCTGGCGGCACTGTGGGTCACGCCGAACGGGCGCAACCTGAACCTGCTGACGATGCTGGGCTTGCCCGACGAGGCGGGGGTGGTGCTGGGTTTGATCCTGGCCCTGGTGGCGATCGCGGTGGCGCTTCGGGCGCAGATCGGCGTGCGCGTTCTGGTCTTCGGGGCTGGCGTGGGTTTTGCGGTCGCGGCGGGCTGGGTTCTGACCTGGAACCTCGCGGAATACGCCTGGGAGCCGGTCAACGTGACCTCGGCGACCTTTACCGGGCCTTCGGCCAGCACGTTGATGTTTCTCCTGAGCGATTCCGAAACGCTGCGCTTTGACATCGGGCTGGTGCCAGGGGTGTTCCTGGGGGCGTTCCTGGCCGCGGCCCTCAGCGGTGAGTTCAAGTTCCAGGGCTTCGAGGACGAGGCCAACATGCGCCGCGCGATGACCGGCGCCGTGCTGATGGGCTTTGGCGGCATGCTGGCGGGTGGCTGCGCCATCGGCGCGGGCGTTACCGGCGGCTCGATCTTTGCCGCGACGGCCTGGCTTGCGTTGTTCTGCATGTGGATCGGTGCCATGGCGACCGACCTTCTGATCGACCAGCGCAGCGGCAGGGCGCGCCTCGCCTGAGCCGAAATCGGCGTCAGGGGAAAATCCGGCAGACTTTCCCCTGACGCGGTCGCGCGCGATCTGGCACTCCGATGTCAAGGGTCCGGTATCGGGCCCGCGAACCAGGGGGGCTTTCCATGGAAATGATCATCAGTCTAATCTCGGGCGCGGTCGGTGGCACGGTTGCGGGCGGTGCGATGCAACGTCTCAATCAGGGACCGGTGGTCAATGCGCTGGCCGGGATCGTCGGTGGCGGTCTGGGCGGACAGATCCTGTCGTTGCTGGGTCTGGGCGGCGCAATCGCCGGCGGTGCGTCGGGTGGGTTCGATCTGGGCGCGGTCGCTGGACAAATCGCATCGGGCGGGGTTGGCGGCGCGGTGGTGCTGTCGATCGTCGGCGTCGTGCGCAACGCCCTGGGGCGTTGACCGCGATCCGCCGTGCCGGGCGGGGGCGGGGTCATCCCATCCCAAGCCCGTCCTTGTCCGCGTGCGGCGGTGCCCGGGGGGCTTGTGCCCTCCGGGTTTTTTCGTGCTGGCCCGAATGTCGGTGGCGGCCTCAGCCCTCGGTGACGAAACGATACCCGCTGCCGTCCCGTTCGACGCGCCCCAGACCGCCCGGCAGGTGGAATCCGGCAATCCGCATCTGTTCGCTGGCCAGTTGATCCATCAGCGAAACGCGCGTGCGGGCCGCGGTTTCCGGGTCCTGGTCCGAGCCCGAATGCCAGTCAGGCCGGGCAAAGGCAACATGGTGATTGCCGATTGCGTCGCCGATCACCATCAGGCTTTCGGACCCGTCGCGCAATTCGAAGGACATGTGCCCCGGTGTGTGACCGACCGTTGCCCGCGCCGCGACACCAGGCAGAATCTCTTCCCCGTCCTCGAAGAACGTGACCAGATCCGCGACCGCCTCGAGACGCCGCTGGGCGCCGACCGCGAAGCTCTGGCGCGCGGTGTCGATGGTGTTGACGGTGTTCGGGTCGAGCCAGTAGTCGAAATCGGCGCGGCCCATCAGGATCTGGGCGTCGGGCAGATAGGGTTCGTCGAAATCGTCCAGCAACCCCCAGATGTGATCGGGGTGGCCATGGGTGATGACCAGATGCGTGATGTCTTCGGGATACAGCCCCATCGCGTCCAGCGTATCGGGCAAAAGCCCTGCCGTAGGCTGAAAATCCGGGCCTGACCCCACATCGAACAGGATCACCCGGTCTTCGTGCCGCAGCAGCGTCAGGTTGCAGGGCGGCATCAGCGCCCCGTCGGGGACACCGTAGTCGGCCAGAATCGCCTCGGCTCCTTCGCCGGGCATCGGGCCCAGGATGAAGTCGCGTGGCAACACCAGGTTGCCGTCCGAGATCATCTCGATCCGCATCCCGCCCATCTCGACCGTGCTCTGCGCGGCGGCGCGGCGCGGCAACAGGCTTGCGGCGCTCAAAGCTGCCGTTCCGCCAAGGGTAAAGGCCCGTCGTGAAAGTCGCATGAGATCCCCCTCTCTGTTGAGGCCCCACCACGGGGCCGGACCATGCCATGCGCGGCGTGATGGGAGAAAGCACGCCGGCGCGAGCGGAAAGATATCGCACGGGATCGGGAAATCAAGCTTTATTCATAGGTTTGCATGTTACGGGCCCCGACAATCGCTGCCATTCGCGGACAATCTGGGGCTTGCAATTTTCGGGGCGAACCCAGAGTCTGCACGGGTATTACGGCAGACCGGAGGCTCTGGATGGACAGCATTCCCTACGGTGTATTGGCGGCGCTGGCCGGATTGATCGGCGGCGCCGTGCTGGGCCTGTCGGCGCGTCTGGGCAATTTTTGCACCTTGGGCGCGCTGGAAACCGCCGTCTACGGCGGCAGCCAGCAGCGATTGCGCTTGTGGGGAATCGTGCTGGCGGTGGCGATTTCGGGCACCTTTCTGGGGGTCCAGACGGGCTCGATCCGGCTCATGGATACGTTTTACCATCAGATCGAATGGAACCCCTGGGCCTCGATCGTGGGCGGGCTGTTGTTTGGCTATGGCATGGCGTTGGCGGGGAATTGCGGCTTCGGGGCGCTGGTCCGGTTCGGCGGCGGCGATCTGCGTTCGCTGGTTGTTGTGGTGGTGATGGGGTTGTTCAGCTTCATCACGCTGTCGGGGCCGCTGGCACCGGTGCGCGTGGCGCTGTTCGAGCAGGTTACCGCCCGCTCGGAACAGGGGATCACCGCCACGGTTCAGGCGATGACCGGCGTGCCGCCTCTGGCCTGTGCATTGATCATTGCCGCCGCATTCCTCGTCTGGGCGCTGGCCCATGGCCCGTTGCGCCGCGCGCCCGCCGAAATCGCCTGGGGCGTGGTCGCCGGTGTCGCCGTGGTCTGGAGCCTGTGGGCAACCAGTTGGCTGAACACCGAGAGTTTCGGAGAGATCGGGGTCGAGGGGCTGTCGTTCACCGCGCCGGTCGGACGGACATTGATCTATCTGATGACCTCGACGGCCGGCGGGCTGAATTTTTCGGTGGGCGCGGTCGGCGGCGTGATGGCCGGGGCGCTGGCCGGGTCGCTGTGGCGTGGCATGTTCCGCTGGGAGGCCTGCGAGGATCCGCGCGAACTGGGCCGACAGGTAGGCGGCGCCGCGCTGATGGGCATCGGCGGCGTGATCGCACTGGGGTGCTCGGTCGGGCAGGGGGTGTCGGCCTTTGCCACGCTGGCCTGGTCGGCGCCGGTGACTCTGGCCGCGATCTGCGCCGGGGCGGTATTCGGTTTGCGCGGGTTGATCGGGCTGGCCCAGGCCGATTGAGGGGACGGCGCGCCATGGACGCGCCGCGCCGAAAGGTTATCGCAACTCGACCCGGTCAAGCGCCATGCCACAGGCACGATTGGGGCCGGTGCTGGTGAAACTGATCTCGGTCGATGCGCCCGTTGCCGTGAAGGTCACGCTGAAGTCGCGCCAACCCATCTGGCGCAACGTCGTGCCGCTGGCATCAAAGGTGATTGCGCGGCTTTGCCCGCCGAAACCCAGGGTCATCTCTTTCAACGGAGCGTCGCAGGCCGGGTTTCCGGCATAGGCAAAGCTGAGCGTATAGCTCCGCCCGGGTACTGTGGCGACGGTCTGCGCGATCTCGCCAGAGCCATAGGTTCCGGCAAGGTCGAGGCTGTGCGCGCCGTCGATCTGCTGCCAGTAGGTCGTCACGATATCGACGTTTTCTCGTGTGACGGTCCATCCGACAATACCGCTGTCAAGACCATAGCGGCGGGGCGCCTCTTCGAAGCTGCCGTTGATGATCAGGTTGTCGCCCGCCGTTCCGCCCCCATCGCCCGTCACCTGAAGTGCCAGCATTCCGCGGCAGTTTTGGTGTTCGTCATAGCCGCCAACCCAGACCTGCACCCGGCCATCGGCACGCCCGGCGGGCAGGATGACCATCGGTTGCAAGCGGTTGCTGTCATCATCAAAGTGCCAGCCGCCGGCAGCGTCGCGCACCAGCATCACCGGATCGCACGGCGTCTCTGTGTCAAGCCGCAACGGCAGATCCGCCATACCGGTCAGCTCAAAGGTGTAATCGGGCGCTTCCCGAACGAATCCGGCAAGCCCGCTGCCGCCGATCCTGTCTGCCAGGGGCCCGAGATAGGTGGACCCCGAAGGGCCGAAGGCGCATTGGGCCAGCGCCGCACCGCCTGCCACCACCACCGGATGCCTCTGCGGATAGGCAAGCTGTGCCGCGGTGTGCTGGGCGACCTGACCCGTTTGCGACGGGTCCGGGCAGCCCGTGGTGGCCACACCATCGCTGCCATGGCCCACAAGCTGCGTGATTAGTGTCGCGTCGCAACTGCCCCTGTCTTTGGTGCCGACCCAGACCTGAACCGGGCCGTCCAACTCGATGCCGCTCATGTCGATACCGGGCATCGCACCATTGCGATCGTCGTTGAACCGCCAGCGTCCGTTGGCGGCGCGAACCATCAACGTGCTGTCGCAATCGCTTTCCACCGACAGCGACACCCGCTGATCGGACGGAACGTCAAGGTTCAACGTGAAATTCGGCCCGGTGTTGATGTATCCCGCACGGTGTTCGGTCAGGATGCAGTCGGTCAAGGGCCAGTAGCCCGAAGCACTCAGATCGAGAAGACGCGGAATGGCCAGTTGAGCCGCATCATAGAAAATAGAGTCGCTGTTCAGCGAGGGATCGGGGCAATGGGGATCGGTCAATGCCGCGCCCTGCGGCGCGCCGGTCGAGGCCATTTCGACGATCACCTGCGCCACCTCGCCCGTGCGGGTCAGGCCCAGGAAATAGAACCCCGGTGGCAGCGTCGCGCCGATGATCGGGTCGCGGCCTTCGCCGCCACAAATGCCCGTATGCATGCTGCCGGCACCGCGCTGCTCCCAGATGCAGAACCCCTCGGCCCCGGTCGAGCGGACGTTGGTGACGACATGGACCGTCTCCAGTCGTGTCACTGGACCGTGATCTTCGCGGTTGAGCGACGGGGCGTAATCGACTGCGCCAAGGCTCAGATCGGCTTGTAATGTGTCAGGGGCCAGGCGGATATGAACCTGTCCGACATGGGAATGCGCAAAGTTCACCAGCACAAGATACGTGCCGGGGCGCAGCGTTGCCCCGATGATCGCGCCATGGCTGCCGCCGCCACAGATCCCTGTCGGCTGGATTTGCCCGTCGACATCCTGCCAGATGCAATAGCTCTCTGCCCCGGCTTCGGTGACGTTGGTCACGGAATGCGGCACGGTGATCCGGGTGCGGGGATAGGAATCGGGTGACAGGCTGCGCTCGACGCCGGACAAGGTCACATCGGCAAAGCCGCGCGCCGAAGACGCAGCCAACGCGCCGACGGCCACGGCGGCGATCGTCACTGCCGAGACCCAGAATTTCGGGTTTTGCCGAAACAAGCCGCGCATGATCAATCCCCCCAAGATAAATTCCGGTTGCGGAATGTTATCACGAGTTGGGGGCGGCGGGTTTGACCTCGATCATTGTTCCGGGGCGCGTCCCGTCTGGCCGCGCCCCTAAGAAACTGTCGATCCGAAGATCAATCCGATTTCATGGGTCCGAACGGGGCGCCGCCGCTCAGAGCGTCAGCGCGGGGATGATCTGCTTCTTGCGGCTCAT
>JAGRMK010000215.1:3894-6401 GCA_020441345.1 Paracoccaceae bacterium | reverse complement strand
ACCCGCCGAGCACCACGGCGTACGGCCGCTCCACCTCGTGGGTCAGCTTGGCCAGCACGTCACCACGGCGGCCAATGTCTCGGTCGATTTCAACCACGATCCGCGCTCGTCGGTCGTCGCGCTGGACCAGACCCGCGTAATGGAAGGCACGATGGTGCGCATTCTGTCCTGGTATGACAACGAGTGGGGATTCTCGAACCGGATGCTGGATACAGCCGCGAAAATAGGCAGCCTGGACTGATCGCGACTTTATTGCAGTCCATGTCCAAGACGTGACCCCCGAGGCCCTCGTGCCTCGGGGGTTTTCCTTTTATCGTAAGAGTATGGATCTGATTGTCGTCGTCACCATCGTTGCGGCCCTTTTCGCGGTCATCGGCCTGTCCGAGCCGCTGGCCGACCGGTTGCGCCTGCCTGCGACGGTGATCCTGGCGCTGATGGGGATCGTCATTGGCGCGGTGTCGACCGCGCTCGTCACCCTTCCGCTGCCCGAAGGGATCACCGCCGCTGCCGCTGCGATCCAGGAATTGCCGATCCGGGCGAACCTTTTCCTTTACGTCTTTCTGCCGACGCTGATCTTTCAGGTGGCGTTGTCGATCGACCTGCGCCGGATGCTGGACGACTGGGTGCCGATCCTGTTGCTGGCGGTGGTCGCGGTGGTGGTCAGCACGCTGGCAGTCGGTTGGGCGCTGTATCCGCTGGCCGACCTCAGCCTGATGGCCTGTTTGATGATTGGCGCGATCGTGTCCACCACGGACCCCTCGGCAGTGGTCGGCATCTTTCGCGCCACGCCCGCGCCGCAACGCCTGGCTCGCATCGTCGAGGGCGAAAGCCTGCTGAACGACGCCGCCGCGATTGCGCTGTTTGGCCTGTTCTTTGCTTTCGTCGCCTTCGGCATCCCAAACCCGCGCCTGTCGAGCGTGGCTCTGCAATTTCCCTGGCTGATCTTTGGCGGTGGCATTGCCGGCTGGATCACCGGACGCCTGGCGCTGGCGGCTCTTGCCCGGCTCGGCCAGCACCCACTGGGGCAGATGTCGATGTCTGTCGCGGTGCCGTATCTGGTGTTCCTGCTATCCGAGATCCTGCTGGGCGCCTCGGGCGTCGTGGCGGTGGTCGCGGCAGGCCTGGCGGTGAATTTTCACGCCTCGGGCACGCTGTCGCCGCAAGCCCGTGCCATGCTCGGCGATACCTGGGATCTGCTGGCCTATTGGGCCGGTGGGCTGATCTTTGTGCTGGCGGCCCTTCTGATCCCGCAACTCGTAGCCAACGCCCGGCCCTATGACCTGGTGCTGGTTGGCGTCACGGTGCTGGCCGCCCTGGCGGCGCGGGCGGTGATCCTGTTCGGGCTCTTGCCGCTGATGACCCGCCTCAACCTGTCGCCTCGGGTGGAGCCGCGGTATCGCGCCGCGATCCTCTGGGGCGGATTGCGCGGGGCGGTGACGCTGGCGCTGGCATTGACGATTACCGAAAGCGTGCGCATTCCACCCGACATCAAGCGGCAGGTCGGTATCATCGCCACCGGATTCACGCTGTTCACGCTGATCATCCAGGGCACCACGTTGCGGGCCGTGATCTCGCGGTTGGGGCTGGATCGGCTGTCGCCGCTCGATACCGCGCTGTCGGCGCAGGTGGTCGCGGTCGCGCTGCAAACCGTGCGCGAGACGGTCACCGAAACCGCGCGCGATTTCGGGCTGGCCCGCGATACGGTGCGCGACGAGGCCAAGCAATTCGCCGCCCGCGTCGATGACGCGGTGTCCGAGGCCGACGAGGGCAGCGCGATCCACGACCGCGACCGAATCACGCTGGGGCTGGTGGCGCTGGCCGGCCGAGAGCGGGATCTGATCCTTGAGGCGTTTCGCGACGGACTGCTACCCGCGCGCCTGGCCAGCCGGATGATCACCGATGCCGACCGGTTGATCGAGGGCACGCGCAGCGGCGGGCGGCTGGGATATCTGCACACCGCCCGGCTGACGCGTCGCGCGGGGCTGCGCGACCGGCTTTCAGGGGTGTTGCACAACCGGCTGGGTTATTCCGCCCCGCTGGAGCGGCTGACCGCGGACCGGTTCGAACACCTGGTATCGCGGGCGCCGATCCTGCGCGAATTGCACGGGTTCATCGACACCCGCATCCGGCGGATTCATGGCAAGCGCGTCGGCGATCTGTTGCACGATCTGCTGGAACGGCGGATGGACGAGGCAGATCAGGCGCTGGACGGGCTGCGGCTGCAATTTCCGGGGTATGCCGAGGATCTGGAACGCCGCCTGATCCGGCAGATGGTGTTGGCCCAGGAAGAACGCGAATACGGCGCCCTGGTCGATGACGGGTTGATCGGACCGGAATTGCGTCAGGTGCTGAACGACAATATCAGCGCGCGCCGCGCCGCGCTGGCCAAACGTCCGCCGCTGGATCTGGCTGTCCAACGCGAGGTTCTGGTGGCCGGGTTTCCGCTGTTCTCGGAGATGCCGACCGAAACCCGCCGCGCCCTGGTGAACCAGATGCGCACCGTCTAT
>JAGRMK010000215.1:0-3814 GCA_020441345.1 Paracoccaceae bacterium | reverse complement strand
GCGGTCGAACAGGTGCGCGCCGGGCATATCTACCGGCTGGGGCGTGGCGACATGTTTGGCCATCTTGCCCTGCTGCGGCGCATGCCCCGCCGGGGTCACACCACCGCGATCACCGATTGCACACTTCTGACACTGGATGAATCCCTGTTCCTGTCGCTGCTGCGCAATGACGAGAACCTGCGCTCGGCGGTCATCGACAGCGCCAGAACGCGCGGAGTCGCGCTGGATCAAAGCGCATTGGTCGATCTGTAGCGGGGGCTTAGCGGTCGCGCTCCAGGGCGGGTCCAAACCGGTCGCGAAGCGCGGTATTCACCAGATCGGGCACGAATTTCGAAACGTCTCCGCCCAGCCGGGCAATTTCCTTGACGAGCTTCGACGCGATGGCCTGCCGCCTGGCGTCGGCCATCAGGAACACGGTCTCGATCGTGTTGTCCAGGGCGCGATTCATCCCGACCATCTGGAACTCGTATTCGAAATCGGCGACGGCGCGCAGCCCGCGAATGATCGTCTGAGCGCCAACATCGCGCGCGCAGTCGATCAGCAGGTTTTCGAACGGATGCACGACAATCTCGGTCCCGGTGCGTTCGCTGAGCGCCGCGCATTCGGCCTCGATCATCGCGACGCGCTGTTCCAGCGTAAACAGAGGCCCCTTGTCGCGGTTGATCGCGACCCCGATCACCAGCCGGTCGACCAGGGCCGCGGCGCGCGTGATGATGTCCATATGTCCCAGCGTCAGCGGGTCAAAAGTTCCCGGATACAGTCCGATGCGCATGACGTCCCTCTTTGGCCGGTCGTTTATGCCGCAACGCAACAATATTGCGCGCGGCAATGCAAGGGTCGCGCCAAAGAAATCCGCTTGTCAGATCAATATCGCCGCGACACCATGCGATTACTCGCCGTCCATGGCGGCAGCACTGCGGGATTTCTTCGATAGGTTTTTTTGGGGGTAGGTCCTTGGTGGCGCCGGATTCACGGGTTCTCGCTCTGGGTTTTGGCATCCTGATCTGCGTGCTGGGGGCAGGAAACGCCCTGTTCGACATATCATTCCAGGCAACCGGCCCGTGGCGCATGATCGGACTCGCCAGCATTTTCGCGGTGGGCATCGCGGGGTTATGGACCTTGCGCAATCCGGCGGTCGCACTCGCCTGTTTTCTGGCGGCGGTGGCCGTCGGCATCGTTCTGCTGATCGGCCGCGTCGATCCGCTGGTTTTCCAGTCGCTGTTCTGGACGCTGATGTTCGGCTGCGGCCTGTGGCTGTTCGGCTGGGTGATCCTGCGCCTGGTCCTGCCGCGCATCGCGCCCGTCAACGCGATGGCCGCGCTGATGCTTGGCGGGGTGATGATCGTCGCGCATCTGGCCATCGGATTTGCCATGCTGCAACCCGCCGGTGCCTTTCTGCGCCTGCAATCGGCGGCGATCCTGACGACCGAAGAGGCGCTGAACATCGCCGCGCGCAACCCGAACAATGAGCAGACGCGGATCAATGGCGTCCTGGCTCAGGGGTTCATCGGTGGCAGGCCAGATGCGGGCTCGCAGATTCGCTATCGGTGCAATCTGGGGCGACGGGGTTTCAGCCGGATGCTGAACCGCACGCGGTATACCTCGCCATCGAGGATAGAATTCGTGACCGCCGAGGGGTCGGTCATCGAAACCACCGCCATGCCCAGCGTCGCCGGGGCGATCAACTGGCCCGAATTGCCGGAACAGATCGGCTGCGGACTCAGGCCGGAAGACCCGGTGGTGATCTGGGCTACGCCGCTGAACGCGGGGTCGGGTCGTGTGCGCCTGAGCAACACACGTCTGCTTGCCTATGGTGACGCCCAAGAATTCCGCGCGGGGTTCGCCACCCGCGCCGAGTTCGGCGCCCGCTTGTTCGGCGGGGTTGCGTTTCTGGCGATGCTGAGTGGTCTCTACCCGATGATTGCCTGCGTGATGGTCTGGCGGCGATTGCGGCAACAGCGGGCCTGACCGGCCCGCCTGCGCGCGCTCAATTACCCATGATCATTCCGGTCAAGGCGTCTTTTTCCATCTGCAATTCGCTCAGACGCGCGGCGACCACGTCGCCGATGGAAATGAACCCGACCATCTCGGCCCCGTCCATCACCGGCATGTGGCGAAAGCGTTTGCTGGTCATGGTTTCCAGCACGGAGTCGGTGTTGTCGGACGGTGCACAGCCCAACACCGCGCGGGTCATCAGCTTTTCGACCTTTTCATCCAGGCAGACCGCGCCCGAGCGGCACAGCTCGCGCACAATGTCGCGTTCGGACACGATGCCCTTGACGTCCTTGCCGCTGGCCGAAACCACCACCGCGCCGATGCGCTTGTTGGTCAGGATTTCGACCACCTCGCGCACCGAAGTCCCCGGCGGCACGGTCAACACGCCCTGGGCCTTGTTCTTGAGGATCTGACTGACAAGCATGATGTGCCTCCTTGTTTTCTCACAAGGTCAACGCATTGAAGAGTCGTGTCAAGCGTGCTCTGCCGCGTGCTCCAGCCGCGCCACCTCGCGGCGCAGCCCCGCCACCAGCGCCGCGGCGAAGCGTTCGATGCGCGGCACCCGGCGGTCGTCGGCATGGCGGATCAGGTGAAAAGCACGGGTCAGCGAGAATTGCGGCGCCAGAACGCGACGCACGGCGGGCACCGCGGGCAGCGCGAAATCATGCACCACACCCACCCCTGCCCCCTGGCGGATCAGGTTCAACTGAACCGAGACCGAATTCGAGGCGACCGGCGGGTGTTCGACCCCGAGATCCGACAGATAGTCCAGCTCACGGTCAAAGATCATGTCGGGAATATAGCCGATCACCCGGTGCCGCGGCAGGTCCGCCAGGCTGTCAAGTGCTGGTGCCGCCGACAGATATGCCGCGCTGGCCGCCAGGTGCAGCCGGTAATCGGTGATTTTCTGCGCGATCACCCTGCCCTGTTCGGGCTTTGACACCGCGATCACCATGTCAGCCTCGCGCCGGGTCAGCGAAAACACGCGTGGCAGGGCAACGATCTGCACCTCCAAGGCGGGGTTCTGGGCGACGATCTCGGCGACAACCTGCGGCAAGAGATAGTTCGCGGCGCCGTCCGGCGCACCGATGCGCACTTGTCCGCTGATCCCTTCGGTCTGGCCCGAGAGCGCATCGCGGGCGCGCTCCATCTCGGTTTCCATTGCTTGCGCATGAGTAACCAGCCGCCCGCCTTCATCGGTCAACACGTAGCCCTGCGGCGACCGGGTGAACAACCGCGCCCCCACGGAGTCCTCCAGCCGGGCAATCCGCCGCCCGACGGTTGCCGCGTCAAGCTTCAGCACTCGCCCCGCGCGGCTGAGGCTTTCACCCCGTGCGACGGCCAGGAAAATCCGCACGTCGTCCCAATCCACAGGGCCGCCCCCTTTGCAGAAATGCAAAACGCCTTTTGTCAAACTGCCTCTGTTCAGGCCATTTATGCAAGGCTATTCTGCGCAGGACTTCACAGGAGGATATCATGAGGGAAATCGGTCACTGGATCGACGGCAAGATGGTCGCGGGCACGTCGGGCCGCACCGCGGACGTTTTCAACCCCGCCACCGGCGAGGTGCAGGCCAAGGTCGCACTGGCGTCCAAGGCAGAGCTGGACGCCGCCATCGCATCGGCCGCCAAGGCGCAGGTCGCCTGGGGGGCCACCAACCCGCAGCGCCGCGCGCGCGTGATGATGGCGCTGGTTGGCTTGCTCAACCGCGACATGGACAAGATGGCGGAAATGCTGTCCTCCGAGCACGGCAAGACCTTTCCCGACGCCAAGGGCGACATCCAGCGCGGGCTGGAGGTGATCGAATACTGCATCGGCG
>JAGRMK010000214.1 GCA_020441345.1 Paracoccaceae bacterium | reverse complement strand
ACCTCGGTGCCGTCGATGCGCTTGATCGTGTCACCAAGGTCGAGCGCCCGCGCAACCGAGCCATTGCCGCTCTCGCTGCGCTCGCCCTGATCGAGGCTGCTCAGCCCGGACAGCGGTTCGGACGCGAAACGCCCGTTCTGCGGCCCCGGCGCGGGCACCCGCCCGGCGGCCAGTTCATCCAGAATCCAGCGGAATTTCTCGGCCGTCAGATCCTCGTAGTAATCCTTGCCGATCTGCACCATCGGCGCGTTCGCACAAGCCCCAAGGCATTCGACCTCTTCCCATGAGAACTTGCCATCCGCCGACAGCGCATGCGCCGCGGGAGCGATGATCTCTTTGCAGACCCCGATCAGATCCTCGGCGCCGCAGATCATGCAGCTTGTCGTGCCGCAGACCTGAACATGCGCCACCGAGCCCACGGGCTGCAACTGGAACATGAAATAGAAGGTCGCGACCTCGAGCGCGCGGATATAGGCCATGCCCAGCATGTCGGCCACGTATTCGATCGCCGGACGGCTGAGCCAGCCCTCCTGTTCCTGCGCGCGCCACAACAGCGGTATGATCGCCGAAGCCTGACGGCCCTCGGGGTATTTGGTGATCTGCCCTTGCGCCCATTCCAGATTGGCGGGGGTGAAGGCGAAGCTATCGGGTTGGTGCGGATGAAGTCGGCGGAGCATGGCGTCAGATCTGCCCTTTCTGCGACGTCACTTGGGCGTCGATATTGCGTCGGATTGGCGAGGTAGTGTCGGCCATCGGCTCAGCCCCCCGCCGTTGTCGTGGCCCAGGCCACCGCAGAGATACCCATGGCCAGCAGGCTGAGAACGCCCGAGGCCGTGTGTTTGATGTGCGGGTGTCCCGCACGTGCATAGATCGCCCCGTCCGACAGACCCATGATCGCCCCGGACAGGAAATAGACCGTGATGATCGGATAGTCGCCAAAGGCGATCATGCCCAGCCCCATCACCGCAAAGGCGGTATACCGGTCGGCCAGGACATAGGGCAGTTTTTCAACGCGATGCGTGGTTTCTTTCAACCCGCGGTCCGGGTTGGTCCAGAACAGGAAGGCCATGTAGCCCACCAGGACGACACCAATAGCCAGAAACGCGGTGACAAGCAGCGACAGGGTCATTGTCCCGCCTCCCCACCAGCAGCGTCGGGGGCGTCGTTGGCTTCGTGCCAGCTGGCCAGCGCCTGGTCGATGACGGCCAGATCCTGCGCCGCATCGGCGTTGCAGAGATCGTCGCCCAATCGGACCGAGGCCGCGTCAGGGCTGACATCGGCCAGACCGACATCAAGCAGGAGGGAAACGATATCGCGGGTCAGTTCCTGCGAGAAATCCTGCCCCGGAAGAATCACGGCGGCTTGCTCGTCGGTCATCGCGCAGTCATTGTCGCGCAGGATCCCGATCAGCGCCGCGCCGCGCGCAGGCTCGAAATCCGGGCGCCAGGGTTCCAGACCGAGTTCTTGCGCGGCGAAGGCCGCGACAATCATCTCCATCGCAGCATCGGCATCGGCGGCACACAGCCCCTCGGACAGGATCAGCAGTTCAGAATCGTCCGACAGGGTCACAAGATCCGCCGCATAGAGCACTTCGACGAAGCTCTGCACCTCGATCGCATCAAGGCCCAGAGGTTCCAGCGCGCCGGACGCCTCGGAACCGGCCATCTGGCAGCCATTGGCCCGCACCGCATCGACCATGATCCCGGCCCGTTCGGGCGAGAACGCCAGCGCGGGCGCGGCCAGCAGGCTCGCCGACAGGATCACCGAGCCAAGGACTGCGGGGGCACGCGTCACCGGTCGACCTCGCCGAACACGATGTCCATCGTGCCGATGATCGCGGCTACATCGGACAGAAGATGCCCTTTGGCAACAAAGTCAATGGATTGCAGGTTCAGATAGCCCGGCGCGCGCAGCTTTGCCCGATAAGGTTTGTTGCTGCCGTCGGCGACCATGTAGACGCCGAATTCGCCCTTGGGGGCCTCGACAGCGGCGTAAACCTCGCCTGCCGGGACGTGGAAGCCTTCGGTATAAAGCTTGAAGTGATGGATCAACGCTTCCATCGAGGTCTTCATGTCGGCGCGCTTGGGCGGTGTGATCTTGCCACGCGCCATCACGTCGCCCTGCCC
>JAGRMK010000213.1 GCA_020441345.1 Paracoccaceae bacterium | reverse complement strand
CCATGTCCTTGAAGCTGGGCTTCAGCGCGCCAAGGCTCTGCATGTCGGTCTGCGGGCGCATGAATTCGTCACGGTCCAGGATGGTCAGCCCGTTGATATCCTTGACCGGAACCACGGTCTTGCTGAACCGCCCGTCGGCCCAGGCCGCCGCCGCACGCTTCTGGCTTTCGACGGCCAGCGCGTCGGCCTCGTCGCGCGAAAAGCCGAATTTCGTGGCGATGATGTCAGCAGAAATACCCTGCGGCACGAAGTAGTTGTCGATGGCGATCGACGGATCGACGGCAATCGCACCGCCGTCCATGCCCATCGGCACGCGGCTCATGCATTCCACGCCGCCCGCGACATAGGCCATGCCGGCGCCGCCGCGCACCTGGTTGGCGGCCATGTTCACCGCTTCCAGACCCGAGGCGCAGAACCGGTTGATGCTGACCCCCGGCACTTGTTCGTCGAAATCCGAGGCCAGAACGGCGGTCCGAGCAAGGCAGGCGCCCTGCTCGCCGATCTGGGTCACGTTGCCCCAGATCACGTCCTCGATGGCGCGCGTATCCAGGTCGTTACGCTCCTTGATCGCGTTCAGCGCGATGGCCGACAGCCGCGCGGCTGTGACCTCGTGCAGGCTGCCGTCCTTGCGGCCCTTGCCGCGAACGGTGCGCGTGGCGTCGTAAATATAGGCATCGGTCATGGGTTTTCCTTCCGCACTTTCTTAATGTCTTCGCGCGCCAAAACGCGCATTTCTGCGAGTAAGTTTGCAAGCGTCTCGGCATTTGCACATCGAAGAGTCTTCAACGCCGTTTTTAACCTCTCCGGCTTCGAACTCAGTTGCTTGAGTTCTTCGCCTCGCTCAGAAAGCCCCAGTATCTTAGGAGACTCTCTTGATCGCGCGTTTTCGGGTGTAACATTGTCAAAATGACCGACTGGGGGGCGGTTCTGAATCCTGACGAATTTTCGATCCACGAATGATGCAAGCAAGTTCGAACGATATTCAGAGGAGATGGACGTCTGGATTCCGTTTCCATCGGCTGCCTCTTTGCTCATCTTGGGTTCGTGTCTCGTGCCGTCGGGCATCGGTGGTGGGCCCGATATAGGCAAAGTCGCGAGACGCGGTGCCACTTTGTCTAATTGGACCCTTTCTCGACAGAACTCTTCGCATGACACTGGGGACATGGTGTCGATTTCCTTCAAAATCGAAATTGTGTCTATTAAGCTCTTCATCGACGGTCCGACGGTTTGCCGGGCATCATGTCATAGGGATGCTTCCAGCCTGGCAAGGCGGCGATAGTGTCCAGCCAGCGGTCGATGTTCGGCCAGTCGGCGCGGTCGAAGCCAAAGGGTTCAGGGTAATACAAATAGCCACAACAAGCACAGTCGGCCAGCGTCACGCCGTCGCCCACGATCCAGTCGCGTCCTTCAAGATGAGCGTTCAACACGGCATAGGCGGCCTTCAGACGGCCCTGAGAAAAGGCAATCACTTCGGCCGGGCGTTTTTCCGGTGGCAGGAAATTCATCAGGAACCGGGCCATCCCCGCTTGGCTGCTGAGCTTGTGGTTATCCCACAGAACCCAACGCAGGACCTCTTCTTCCTCGCCCGCAGCCCCGCCCAGTCTCCCCGTCGCCCTGGCGATGTGGACCTGGATCGCGCCCGACTGGCTGAGAACGGTGTCCCCGTCCACCAGCACAGGCACCTCACCCATCGCGTTGAGCGCGCGAAATTCGGGCGTGCGGGTCTCGCCACCAAAGAAATCGACATAACGCGGCGCCCAGTCATAACCCGCCAGGGTAGCAGTCAGCGCCGCCTTGTAGGCATTCCCCGATTCGCCAAAGCAATAGAGTGTCGCAGTCATGAGCCTGTCCTTTCGACGGCAACGCCGGTAGCAGCGTCGCAAGGTGAGTATTTATGGCAAGATGAAGCCGGCAAGTCAGAGATCGTTAACCAGTATCCCGTATTCTTGGCGATGCGGTACAGGCTGGAGAGCCGATGACCGCGCAAGGTGAAGTCGTCCCGGCCCGGGCGGTTCGCGGCCATGGGTCGGGGCGCGCCCGGCAGTTCGTCATGGCGGAAACGCCCGGCTTCGCTGCGCCGCGGTTGCCGGCGCCTGGTCGGGAGACCGGCGCCACGGATGGCCGGGGGCGGGCTCATCGCTTGCGCGCGTCCAGGTCGGAGTTGAACAGCCGCAGCCGGGCGGTCAGGTTTTCGGCATTGATGACGCTGGTCCAGTTCTCGAACAGGAACGACAGCGCCTCGCCTTCGTCCAGCCCGGCCTCGGCCGCGAAGCCCTTTAGCCGGCGGTAGCCGTCCTCGGTCAT
>JAGRMK010000212.1 GCA_020441345.1 Paracoccaceae bacterium | reverse complement strand
TTCGGCAAAGGCCCGGGCCCGCTCGCTCTGCTCGCCGACCACGATGCGCGAGGGGTGCAGGTTGTCGTAAAGCGCCTTCCCCTCGCGCAGGAACTCGGGCGAGAACAGGATACGGTCGCAGCCGATCCGCGCCTTGAGCGCGGCGGTATACCCGACGGGCACCGTGGACTTGATCACCATGATCGCGGTCTTGTTGATCGCGCGCACCGTCTCGATGACCGTTTCGATGCTTGAGGTGTCGAAAGCGTGGGTTTCGGCGTCGTAATTGGTCGGCGTGGCGATCACCACGACCTCGGCATCGGCATAGGCCGTGACCGGGTCCAGCGTGGCACGCAGCGACAGCGTGCCGTTGGCGAGATACTGGGAACACTCGGCATCGACGATCGGCGAGCGCCCCGCGTTCACCGCGTCGACACGGTCGGGCGTGACATCAATGGCGCAAACGTCATTGTGGCGCGCCAGCAGGATGGCGTTCGACAACCCGACATAGCCCAATCCGGCAACAGCGATTTTCATGGCGTGATCTCCTAGGTCTCTTCGGGGTTTCAGGGTTGCGGTATCAATCATGGTCAAGAAGGCGAAGCGCGGGCGTCAGCTGGGCGACCAGCCGATCCGGGTCGCGGGCCGGAGAGGGCTGGATCGTCACGACATCGCCCGGCCGAAGGGCAAACCGCCCCCCCAATGCGGGATCGCGTGCCGCATCGGCCGACAGGCCGAACGACTGGATCTCGCTACCCGTCGCGCGCAGCACATAGACCCCCGCACCGGGCGCGGGCATCACCGGCAGTTGCGCCAGTGTCAGCGTTCCGGCCTCCATCGCGACCCGGTCGGCATGATCGCCGCCGCGATGCACCAGCACATGCGGGCGGGGCGCGTCGCTGAGCGCGGCACGACGGCCGCCGACCCGCAGCACGTCACCTTCCCGCATCTCGGGCAGGGCCTGGCCGTGGTCCAGAAACCCGCCGACATCGACGCCGCGTTCCACGCCCGCGCGGATCAGCGTGACCGGCGTGCGCGCCGGATCACCGACGAAACCGCCCGCCGCGTTGATTGCGTCGATCACGGTCAGCGGCCGGTCGGTCAGCGCCTGCCGATTGGGCTGGCGCACCTCGCCAACCACCGCGATATGATGGGCGTTGAATTCCGTCACCCGGACATCGACCTGCGGATCCTGGCGATACTGAGACAGCCGTGTTTCCAGATCCCGGCGGACCTCGTCCAGGCTGCGCGCGGCAACCGGAACGCGGCCCAGATACGGCACCAGAACCGCCCCGTCGACGCCGACCCGGTAACCCGACTCCAGCGTCAGCTCGGGCTCATCCACGACATAGATCTGCATGACATCGCCAACCCCGAGCCGATAGCCGGTCCCGGCCGGTTGCGCCGCCGACCCGGCGTAGCGGTCGATGGTGAGCGCCGTGATCTCGATCAGATCGACCGTGCGGCTGGTGCCAGCCACCGGTGCCAAGGAAGCCTGGCCGTGGGGCTGGGTGTCCAGCATCATCGCGCCATCCGGATACGAGCCGGCGCACCCCGCCAGAACGGCGGCGACGGCGATCATCGACCAGACGGGCCGCGGTCGGCGGGGCGAGGGCTTCGGAAAACCTGGGGTCATGACGGTGTGCTCCTGGGTAAAACCGGGGAAAAGGGTAAGGTCAACGGCCATGGATCAGCTCCGCGACAAGGTCGTCGGCCTGCAAATCGAAGCGTCGGCTGTCCGAGGTCACATTGCTCACGATCAGCACCAGCGACACAAAGGCCACCAGTGACCCGATCAACATGAACCGGGATTCGGCGCGCGGCGCAGAGGGGTCGAAGGCCGCCGATTTGGCGCCGGTATTCTGGCGGGTCCATTTCTGGACGTTGGGATTGTGCGAGACAAAGATCTTGATCGCCGCGCCGACCACCTGACCGTAGTAGGTCAGCAGCGGAAAGACCGGGTGCCAGCGCCGTGCGACCAGACCAACCAGCGAGGAATGCACGGTGCGCGTCAGGGAAACCCAAAGCACATAGATCGCCAGAAAGGCCGGGTCGTGCATCACGGCAGCGGTGGTGAAGAACACGATGCCGAAAAGCGGTGTCCACATCGTCACCCGCTGATCAAGCAATGCCAGCCAGGTGAAGAACCCCAGCTTTCGCGGGCCGAGCTTGAGCGCCTTGGCTCCACCGCGGGCCATGTTGCCGAACCAGCGCTTTTGCAAACCGATGGTATCCGCAAAGAACCCTTTGCCGGGCAGAGATTCCAGGCAATAGATCACCACATCGGGCACATAGGTGACATCCCACCCCTGCTCGACCACCCAGCGCCAGGTCGACTTGTCATCGCCGGTCAGCATGGTGATCGGGCCAAGACGCGGATGATGCAGCACATCCTCCAGCAGGTTGGCGGCGAAATTGGGATCGGTCATGATCTGCGTGCGGAACATCGACCAGCGGCCTGTCAGCACCAGAACCCGGCCCGACATCGCCATCGAGGACATGTAGACATGGCGCTGCGCCATGCGCAGGCGATACCACTCGCGGTCCATCGTGCGTCCCGCGACCAGAGGCGTGTTGTCCATCGTCAGCGCACCCACGGTCGGCTGGTGCAGCAGGATCGACGCGGTGCGGCGGATCGTGCCCGGCTCGACCAGCGTGTCGCCATCCATCAGGATGCCGGGGCAATCGGGCGGCACGCCCATTTCGCGCAACCGGGCCAATGCATCGGCCATTGCGCTGCGCTTGCCGGTGCCGTCCTGCATGGTGAAGGCCAGGCGGATACCGCCCGCGCGGTCGATGCTGCGGTGCACATGCGAGATCAGCGCCACGTCCTGCTGCGACGAGACCGCCGCAACCACCGTGCCATGACCGCTGTAGTCCAGGATATCGCGGAACAGGTTGCCAAAGACCGCGCCGTTCATCGCATCGCCCATTTTCCAACTCAGGACGACAACGGCGACGTGGCGCCCCTGCACGGCGGGATCGGCCTCGGCGCGGCGGCGGATCATCGGGAAGACGTGACGCGTATAGGCCCAGGCGCGCAGCATGTGAAACCCGCCCCAGGACCAGCGCCACAGGCCGATTGCGCCAAAGGATACGAAGAACGCGCTGCTGCCGACGTTCAGCGCCCGCTCGGGGATCATGCCGAACAGCGCGACGATCATCGCCAGCCACAAGGCCAGCGCGACACCCCAGCTCGTTGCCGGTGAGGTGCGCAGATGTGTCGAAGACCCCGCCATCACAGCCCCACCAGTCCGGCAGCCGTGGCAAACAGATTGCTGGTGTGGATACTGACCTGCGCGACCATGCCAACCGGCCCGGTCAAGGGGCTGTTCGGCGTGATTTCGAGGCGGGCATAGCGGTCGGCGGCGAACACGGTATCCTGCAACCCGGCGTAACCGCGCCAATGCGCATCGTAGTCCAGCCGCGCGACCTGGCCGTCCAGCGTGCTGCCATTGGCCAGTTCGATGCGCGCGCGGTCGCCCATGTCGATGTCGCGAGCATTTTCGGCCAGAACCAGCGCGTGAATCGTCGGGTTTTCGTGGCCAACGAGCACCGCAAGCGGGCCCGAGGGCTCGGCCCATTCGCCAACCCGCCGGTCGATTTGCTGCACCGTGCAGTCGCATGGCGACAGGATCGGCTCTCCGAATTCGGCCCGCGCCTCGCGCAGCGTCAGGTGGTCGATTTCCTCGTTCAGCGCGGCAAGCCGCAGATCCACCGAGTCCAGCGTCGCGGTTCCGGACCGCAGATCGCCCTGCGCGACACCCAGCGGCGCCAGGGTTTCAGCGCGCGCCAGCGTCGCCAGCCGGGCGCGCACGTCCAGAACGTCGGTTTCGGCGCGCAGCACCGCCGCTTCTTGGCGCGCGCGCTCACGCAGGCGGCTGGCAGTTGGCAGGCCGTTGCCTTGCAGCGCCGCCAACAACGACTGTTCGACGCTCAAACGGCGTTCGGCAAGCAGCAGCGTTTCTTCCAGACGCGCCCGGTCCGACCCGTTGTCGGCAATCGCAATATCCGACAATTGTGCCATCGTTCCGCGCCGTGCCAAAAGCTCGGCGCGCTCGACTTCCAGGCTGCGGCGGCGTGCCGTGGCGGCCTCCAGCCGATCTTCGAAGTCGGACGGGCGCACATAACCCAGCACCTCGCCGGTGGTAAGCGTCTCGCCCGGACCTACCGTCAAGCGGCTGATTCGTCCGGCGACCGGCACCGAAAGGCTGGTCGCCCCAACGGTGATCGCCGCATAGCGCGCCTTTACGGTCGAGAAGCTGGACCAGGTCAGTAGCCCCGCAACCGCCAGAACGCTGCCCGCCAGCGTCAACTGGAACCCCGACCGAAACCGACGCATCCGGGCGCCGGTTTCCTTGCGGGCCTCGCGGGTCTGCTCGGTCTCGTTGAGCAACCGGGTCAGCGACAGCGCCTGCTGCGACACGATCGCGTCAACGATCCGGTGCAGAACCTCGGACTGCGCGCGATCCAGATCAACGAAATCGAACCGTGTCGGCGCGGGGTCGTCGGGATTGGCGATTCGCGCCTGAACGCGCATTTCGATCCGCGTTCCGCCCTGCCCGATCAGCACGGTCAGGTCAAAGACGCGTCCCCGCCCTGGCGCAACGATGCGCGGGATCGCGGTTTCCAGATCGAACCCGTGCACGTCCCAGCGCAATGCGCGGTATTCCACGCCCTGCCAGACGACAGAAAGCGGCTCGGGCACCTGGACGGCAGGCGCCGCGGGTGCCGTGGGTTCCGCGGGCTTGACAGGCGTCGCTTGCATGACAGTCGTTGCTTGCATGACAGGCGTCGCGGGCGGGCGAACCGGAAGCTCGGCCTGCATGGGGATGTTGTGACGCGGCGTGAAAGGCCGGGCGTCGGCGGGTGCCGGGACGTCGCCTTGGGGAATGATGTGACGCGGCGTGGGGCGCGATCCTGGACCGTCGCCGTCGGTCGTTGGATACCAGGTTGTGCTCATGTCGCACCCCCAGGACGGAGATCCGGGGTCCGCCGGACTATCGGGCCCGTTTCAAACCCTCTTGTGATCTCTAGATTGCTCATCCGAACCATCACCACACTCGTCCACTGTTTCGAAACCGGCGTGAAAGGAAGCCGGTATTGTTGCTTCTTTCCTCTGTAATCGCGGTGGAATGGGGCTTGTTTGGGGCAGGTTCACGACAATCCGGCGGCTTTCAGCGGAATTCACGCTGAAGCCGAAACAATCGAAAGGGAAAAGGGGAGAATCGGCGCCAAGCCGTTCCGAAAATGCGAACAATCGGCGCGCAATGGGCCGACTGTCGCAGATGGGCGATCAAACGCGTTTCCGACTCGGCATCAATACCGGCGCCAGGGCGCGACTACCGCAGCTCGCGTGCGATCACGCCGCGCGCGGACCGGGCGATTCCGATCCTGCCGGTTGCCGGGGCATGCCTCTTGCCACGCGATCATCGTCAGCTGGTCGGTTGCGGCGGCAGCGGTGCCAAGGCGCATGCCGGATAGCGAAGAACCGCGTGCCCTGGCCGTCCTGAGAACCGCGCAGACATCGGCGTTTCGTCAGGCTTCGCCTCAGCCGCGCCCGGGAACCTTTTGCAGCAGCGGCATCAGCGACGCCATGTCCGGTCCATGATCCATCCCCGTCACGGCCTTGCGCAGCGGCATGAACAGGCCCTTGCCCTTGCGCCCGGTGGCGGTTTTCACCGCGGCGGTCCAATCCGCCCAGGCGGTCGGCCCATAGGGCGGCGGCGGCAGCAGGGTCAGGGCCTCGGCGACGAACCCCGCGTCCTCTTCGGCGACCAGCGGCTGCGCGCCGTCGCGGCACAGTGTCCACCACGCGCCCAGATCCTCGAGCCGGGTGATGTTCTCGCGCGCCACGTCCCAGAACGCCGGGGCGATGTCGGCCGGAACGCCCAGACCGGCGAGCCGCTCGGCCACGGCCGCGAAGGGCAGCGCCTGCACATGCGCGCGCGTCAGTGGCCACAGGTCTTCGGCGTCGAACTTGGTCGGCGCCGCGCCGAATTGCGACAGATCGAACCCCTCGGCGATTTCGTCAAGGTCGGCGCGCAGCTCTACCGGCTGCGACGAACCCAGCCGCGCCATCAGCGACAGCAGAGCCATGCGCTCGACCCCCTGCGCGCGCAGATCGCGCAGGCTCAGCGTGCCGAGACGCTTGGACAGCGCCTCTCCCTGCGGGCCGGTCAGCAGCGAGTGATGCGCGAATTCGGGCGGCGTGCCGCCCATCGCGCGGATGATCTGGATCTGCGTCGCGGTGTTGGTCACATGGTCGCCGCCGCGCACGATATGCGTGACGCCCATGTCCATGTCATCCACGGACGAGGCGAAGGTATAGAGCACCTGACCGTCGGCGCGGATCAGAACCGGGTCCGAGACCGAGGCCGCGTCGATCGAGATCGGCCCGAGGATGCCATCGGTCCATTCGATCCGCTCCAGATCCAGCTGGAACCGCCAATACCCTTCGCGCCCCTCGGCACGCAGCGCATCGCGCGCCGCCGCGTCCAGCGCCATCGCCGCCCGGTCATAAACCGGAGGTTTGCCCATGTTGAGCTGCTTCTTGCGCTTGAGGTCCAACTCGGTCGGCGTTTCGAAACACTCGTAGAACCGCCCCGCCCCGCGTAGCGCCTCGGCCATCTCGCCATAGCGGTCGAGGCGCTCGGACTGGCGCTCGACCCGGTCCCAGTGCAGCCCCAGCCAGTCCAGATCGGCCTTGATGCCGTCCACGTATTCCTGTTTCGAACGTTCCTGGTCGGTGTCGTCCAGCCGCAGGATGAACTGCCCGCCCGATTTCCGGGCGATCAGATAGTTCATCAGCG
>JAGRMK010000211.1:11310-11548 GCA_020441345.1 Paracoccaceae bacterium | reverse complement strand
TACAAGGTGACGGCGGTGCAGGTGACGCCCTCGAACGGGCCCAGCGCCTGGCAAGAGGAATACTCTGCCCAGGCCGAACAGGCGCGGCGCATCCTGCCGGCTGCCGAGTGATGCAGGGCGCCCGCCCCATACCGCGCCTGTCCTTCGGCGCGCGAATCGAGGCGGGCGACCGCATCCTGCCCGAAGAGGTCGGCGTGGCGCTGAGCTTTAACGGCACAACGCAGGCGGTGATGATGGC
>JAGRMK010000211.1:0-11199 GCA_020441345.1 Paracoccaceae bacterium | reverse complement strand
GACCGCGGGCTGGATGTGCAGGTCTGGGTGAATGCCGTGGCCGAGGCCCGGCTCAAGGACCGCCGCCGCACGATGGCGGGCCCGGTCGGTTGCGGGCTTTGCGGGATCGACAGCCTGGAACAGGCGCTGCGCGATCTGCCGGTGGTAGCACATTCCGACTTTGCGATGACCCCGGCCCAGATCAAGGGCGCGGCCTTGGCCCTGCCCGGCCAGCAGGCGCTGCACGACGCCACCCGCGCGGTGCATTGCGCCGCCTGGTGGGCAGACGGTGGCATCCGCCTGGCGCGCGAGGATGTCGGGCGCCACAACGCGCTGGACAAGCTGGCCGGGGCGATGCTGCGCGCGGGGGCTGTTTCGGTGCGTGCCAGCACGCACCCTACGGACGGCAACGCCCACCGCACCCCGGTTCAGGGCGCCATCGTTCTGACCAGCCGTATCTCCATCGACCTTGTGCAGAAGGTGGCGGTGATCGGCGCACCGATCCTCATCGCGGTCTCATCCCCGACCGCCGACGCCGTCGCCCTGGCCGATGCGTTGGGGATCACCCTGATTGCCCAGGCCCGCCAAGACCGTTTCGACGTTTTCACCCATACCGACCGCATCGCGACGGAGACCGAGCATGTCCGCTGACAAGATCACCCGCATGGCCAACCAGATCGCCCTGTTCATGGAATCGAAACCGCATGACGAGGGGGTCGCCGGGCTTGCCGCGCATATCAACGATTTCTGGGAACCCCGGATGCGGCGCGAGTTCTTCGCCATTGTCGATGCCGGTGGCGTGGGGCTGCGCCCGCTGGCGATCGAAGCCGCCGTGCAAATCCGCCGCCCCGCCGCTCTGGCCTGAAACCGGTCGAGACACCGGGGATGCGGGCGCTCAATCCCAGCGGTGCAGCATCAGCGACACGGTCACCGAGCACCCGGCCTCGCCGTTGAAATTGCGGATCCGCAAGCGCAGACGAATGTCGTTGCTGGTCTCCATATCCGCCAGTGCATTGAACACCGCGTCATGGCGCCGGGGCACGCGCACCTGCGGGCTACGGGTCATGAAATACATCTCGCCCCAGACAGCGCGCCCCATCCCCCGGCGCCATTGCCTCGACGGGGTAAGATCCTGGCGAAAGGTATAGGTATTCAGCCCCCCAACCGCGAAATTCAGCGTGACATGGCTGAACCCGTCGGCGGTTTCACCGGGGATATACCGCGCGCGGGTCATTTCGACGCCGGTCGGCCAACTGCAATTGTACGGTGCAGAAATCGCCCCGCCGCCCATGTATTCGGCATGGGCAGGGGCCGTTGCAAGGGCCAGCAGGCCGACAATGGCCAGTCGAAAGGCGTAGCGAGCGAGGCGGGAAATCAAGAAGATCATGACGGTGTCCTTTTCATCCGACCGAAGGCATCAATTGCGGACCAGCGTGGCATAAAGCCAGCCGACGCACCCTTCGTGCTCGTTGAAGTTCTCAAGGGTCACATGCAGGCGTTCGATCTCTGGGCCACCGGTCAAGGGCCAGTCGGCATTGGGGTCGAACGCAAAGCGCATGGTCGGCTCCTGCGGCATATAGGGCCCGTTCCAGACATAGACCGCCTGCAACGGCGTATAGACCTGGCGCACCCCGCGATTCATGTTCAGCCGCACGGCGATCGTGCCGGTGTTCAGCAACATCGCAATCTGCGTTTCGTTGGGAGAATTGCCGATCTGGCCCTGGGGCTCCAGCCGTACATTGACCTGATGGGTTCCCGTCCAACCGAACGCGGCGCAGCTGTCACTCACGGTGATGAACCCGCCGCCAAGGTATTCGGTGACTGCCGCTGCGGGCGATGCCATCGTCAGGAGGGTGGCAAGGGCACCGACCGCCAGCAATGCGGACGAAGATGCGGCTGTCTTGTGACCTGAGGTGTCGAACATCGAAAAACTCCGAACCGGTAATGACTGGGTTCGGGATAGCGGCGTATCGCGGCGGAAATGTGGAACGGACGCGTCAATGCTCTGACCAGCGGGCTATTGTTTCAAGCCCCGTCACCAATGCTGCCGCGCGCCACCGATACCGCCTTGAGCACGGCAAAAACCGGACGCCCCGGCCGCAGCTCCAGCGCCTTGGCCGAGCGCGCGGTGATCCGCGCCAGCAGACGCCCCTCGCCCAGCGCCAGTTGCACCAGCGCGCCGGGCCCCTCGCCCAGCCGTACCGCCTGCACCGTGGCGGGCAGGATGTTGAGCGCCGAAACCCCGGTCGGCCGCTCGGTCGCCAGCATCACGTCCTGCGCCAGAATGCGCAGCCGCAGAGTTGCGCCCACCTGGGCCGGGACATGAGGCAACCAGACCGGCCCGCCGCCGGTTTCCAGGCGGCTCAACCCGTCGTCGTCATGCCCGGCCAGCCGCGCGGTCAGGATCGCCCCGGCTTCGCGCAGGCCCAGTGCGGGCGCGGTGGCGGGGTCCGACAGGATCCGTTCGGCGGGTCCGGCGGCCTGCACCCGCCCCTTGTCGAGCAGGACGATGGTCGTCGCCAGCCGCGCGACCTCGGCCACGGAATGACTGACATACAGGATCGGCAGCCCGGTTTCATCGCGCAGCCGCTCCAGATAGGTCAGGATCTCGGCCTTGCGCGGCGCATCGAGCGCGGCAAGTGGTTCGTCCATCAGCAGGACACGCGGGTTCGACAGAATCGCACGCCCCAGCGCGACGCGCTGCTTTTCGCCGCCCGACAGGGCACCCGGACGGCGCTTTAGCAAATCACCGATCCCCAGCAGCGCGACGATCCGGTCGAAACCGGGGCCTGCGTCGCCTTGCGGCGCGAACCGGTGCCCATACTCCAGGTTCTGACGCACCGTCCTGTGCGGAAACAGCCGCGCGTCCTGGAACACGTAGCCGATGCGCCGCCGGTGCGGCGGCACGCACTGGCCGGTATCGCTGTCGAACAACACCGTGCCCCCTATCGCGATGCGCCCCGCGTCCGGGCGCAGCAACCCCGCCAGCGCGTTGACCAGCGTCGTCTTGCCCGAGCCCGAACGCCCGAACAACGCGGTTACGCCCGCCGGGGCGGAAAACGCCACGTCCAGCGCGAAACTTGGAAACCGGTGCGCCACGCGAACCTCAAGCATCGCGTGCCCCGATCCGCCGCGCCACGATCCGCGCCAGCCATTCCGACACCAGAAGCGCCGCCATCGACACAGCCACCGCCACGCCGACCAGCCGCAAGGCCCGCGCCTCGCCGCCCGGAATCTGGAGGAAGGCATAGATCGCCGAAGGCAAGGTCTGGGTCTGGCCCGGGATATTGGACACGAAGGTGATCGTCGCGCCGAACTCTCCCATTGCCTTGGCAAAGCCAAGCACCGCCCCCGCCAGAATGCCCGGCAGGATCAGCGGCAGGGTCACGGTGGCGAAGACCCGCAAGCGATTGGCACCCAGCGTCGCGGCGGCTTGTTCCAGTTTCGGATCGACGGCCTCGATTGCCAGCCGGATCGCGCGCACCAGCAGCGGAAACGCCATCACCGCCGCCGCCAGCACCGCGCCGGTCCAGCGAAACGCCAGCACGAGGCCGAACCAGTCCTCAAGCCAGGCGCCGATCGGGCCACGCCGCCCGAAGCCCATCAGCAGCAGATATCCGGTGACCACCGGCGGCAGGATCAGCGGCAGATGCACCACCCCGTTCAACAGCGCCTTGCCCGGAAACCGCCAGCGCGCCAGTGCATGCGCCACAAGGATGCCGAAGGGCAGGCTGATCAGCGTGGCCCAGAATGCGACCTTGAGCGACAGCGCCACTGCCTGCCATTCCTCGGGGGTCAGCCAGTCGGTCACGGCCGATCATCCAGAACGCGGAACCCGTTCCGCTCGAACACGGCGCGTGCCGCCGCGCCGTGCAGCGCGTCCAGGAACGCGGCATCGGCGGGGTCCGTGGCCTCGGTCAGCAAAGCCACCGGAAAGACGATCGGCGGGTGCGTTTCGGCGGGAAACCTGCCCAGAACCGATACTGCGGGTTCGGCGACGGCATCGGTGGCATAGACGATGCCCAAAGGTGCCTCACCCGTTGCCACCAGCGCCAGCGCCGCACGCACGTTGTCGGTTTGCGCCACCCGCGCCGCGACGCTGTCCCACAGGCCCAGCGATTGCAGCGCCGCCTTGCCGTATTGTCCGGCGGGCACCGAGTCGACCAGCGCCATCGCCAGCCAGCCATCGCCCAGCAGCCCAGGCAGATCCAGCGCAGGTGAAACCGCCACCCGTCCCCCCGCGCCGTGACCGACCAGAACCAGCGTATTGCCCAGCAGATCGCGGCGCGTGCCCGCCACGATCAGCCCTTCGGCCTCGACGGCATCCATCCAGTCGGTCGAGGCGGACAGAAAAATGTCGGCGGGGGCCCCGGCGATGATCTGCCGCGCCAGCGCCCCCGACCCGGCATAGGACAGAGTCACGGTATCACCGGTCCGTGCCTGCCAGTCGGCGGCGATCTCATCCAGTGCGGTGCGCATCGAGGCGGCGGCAAAGACCAGCACATTCGCGGCCTGCGCCGGGATCTGAGCTGACAACAGCATTGCCAGCGCCAGCGAAAGGGATCTTGCACACATGGAGTCACTTCGCGTCAGGGTCGGCGGGATATAACATGCAACCGGCGACGCAAGGCAAGCGGCTTTCCCCTGGGCCTGAACCCTGCGCCGGACGACCGCGCGCCAGGTGTCAGCCGAGGGTTTGCAGATCCGCCGAGATCAGCTGGGTTCGCGCCCGCATGCTGCCCGAGGTATCGAGCGCCGCGTGTTGCGCCAGGAACGCCGCCAGATCGTCGCGCGCGCCTTCCAGCAACGCGCGGGTCTCGGCGTCTGTCTGCCCCTCGGCCATCCGGGTGCGCGCGGCTTCGTGGCGTGCGGTGCCGCGCACCGCCAGAGCCGAGGCGCGGATCGACCCTTCGTTCGAGGCGATCAGCGGATCAGCGGCCTGCGCGGCCTGCTGAAACCGGTCGCCACGCAGCAAGGCATGGGCATATTCCAGTTGCAGCCGCGCGGCGCGTTGAGCATCCATCCCATCCATCAGGCGCGAGTAGTGGCGGATCGCCAGATCGTAATTGCCGGTTTCCAGCGCCTGCCGCGCCACCAGGTAATCCGACTGCGTGCCGCCGCCGGCCAGCGTTCCCGCCGCCTCGCACGCCGCAAGCCCCCCCACCAGAGCCAGAGCCAGCCCCATGCCGGAACGTCCTTTGAGCCTGTTCACACGCCGCACTCCCTTTGCTCGTTGAATCCTAGGCCCTGAGGGCGTTATTGTCCAGTCAGAGCCCGAACCGAGACGCCATGATCGCCAGCCCTCCGCCCATCCGCCAGTCTGCTTTGCTGTTGCTGTTTCCGGCGTCTCTGATCGCGGGATATGGCCTGGGCTTGCTGGCTTTGGCCGCCAGCCTGCCCGCCGCCGTCGCACCGGCCCTGCCAGTGCCGGGCGCGCGCGCCGTGACACAACCGATCCCGGGCACCCCCGGCGCCATCCAGGGCGCGACCTGGCCGCCGCTGTTCGGTGTCGCCGCGCCGCTGTCCGTTCCTGCCGCGCCGCCGCCGCCCGAACCGGAGCCGGTCGATGAACCGCCCGCGTTCTACGACACCAGCCATTACGTGTTGCGCGGGCTGGTCTATCAGGTCGGAGGGGGCTGGGCGTTTATCGAGACCGACAGCGGCGTCACGATGATCGGTCGCGGCGACCTGTTGCCCGGCGGCGAGACCGTCACCCAGATTTTCGACGACGGCATCGAGATCTCCGTCGATGGCGAGGCGTATTTCATCGGCTTCGAAGAGCCGGACGGCGACGCGCCGCCACCCGACCCGACCACCGCGCCACCGCTCCGCGCGGGGCAAAGACCCGACTTCCGGACCGAATTCCGCGGCCAGGCGACCAGAGGCCCGGATCCACGCTTCGACCCGGCGCAGGCAAGCGGCCCCGGTTATACCTCGTCGCGGGACCGATACGGGCTTGGCAGCGTCGGCAGATAAGCACCACGTCGCCCGACCACGCCGTGTTCGCGGTTGACCTTACCCGTTAAAAGAGAACAATCCCTCGCATGATACGCGCCGCCGCCTTCGCCCTCACCCTTCTTGCCCTCGCGTTCAGCGGCGGACGCCCTGCCGGGGCGCAGATCCGCCTGGATCTGCGCGATGTCGATCTGCGCAGCTTCGTGCAACTGGTATCCGAACAAACGCAGCGCAATTTCCTGCTGGACCCCACGGTCGGCGGCAATGTTTCGGTCTTTGCGCCGATGCCGGTCACGGCGGCAGCGATGTATGAGATCTTTCTCAACGTTCTGGAATTGAACGACCTGACGATTGTCGAAGGCGACGGGATCGACCGCATCGTTCCGATGGTCTCGGCGGCGGGTCTGGCCTCGGGTCAGCGCACACCGCGCGCCGGCGGCGCCTTTGAGACGCGCGTGATCCCGGTTCCGTCCGGCGATCTGAGCGAGACAATGGACGTGGTGCAATCGCTGATCGCCCCCGATGCGATCCTGACGCCTATCCCCTCGTCGGGCTTGCTGGTGCTGTCCGACCGGCGCGAGAACATCGCCCGGATCGAATCGGTGCTGGGACGCATGGCGCAGGTCTCGGACCGGTCGGTCGAGGCCTTGCGCCTGACTCATGCCCGCGCCGCAGACCTGCTGCCGGTGCTGCAATCGGCCGCTCCGCCCCCGCTTGGCGGCAGCCTGGCGGCCGATGCCGGGGCCAATTCGGTCGTCGTGTCGGGGCCGGCCGATTACCGGAACCGCATCCGCTCCATTGTTGCCCAACTGGATCTGCCGCAAATGCGCCCGTCGTCGCGCGTCGTGCGGCTGAACTATGCCCAGGCCACCGAACTCGCCGAGGTGGTGCGCCAATCGCTGACCTCGACCGGCGGCGAGGGGGAAGCATCGATCACCGTGGTCGCCGAACCGCAATCCAACGCGATCCTCGTCACCGCGCCGCAGGACCGGCTGGACGCCATCGTCAACGCCGTGCGGGCGCTGGACACCAGACCGCAGCAGGTACTGATCGAAGCCGTCATCTTCGATGTCTCCGCCGAGAATTTCAGCGATCTGTCCGTGCAATTCGGCGGTCTGCTCAATCAGGCGATCGGCGGCGGCACCTCGTTCGCGATGGATGGCCGGGCGTCGTTGATCACCCTGATCAGCGCGGCGATGAGCGGCACCACCGCCTCGCCCGGATCGGGCGGCGTGCTTGGCTATGCGGACGGCAATTTCTCGGCGCTGGTCACCGCCATCGCCCGCGAACGCACGACGCGCCTGTTGTCCACACCCGCCGTGCTGACCCTGAACAACCAGGAAGCCGAGATCGTCGTGGCCCAGAACGTGCCCTTTGTCACCGGCCAGTATTCGACCGTCGGCGACAGCGCGGTGCCCACGCAGCCCTTTCAGACCATTGAACGGCAGGACGTGGGCCTGACCCTGCGCGTGCGGCCGCAGATCACCGAGGACGGCACTGTCCGCCTGTCCATCGTGCAAGAGGTGTCGAACCTGACCGGCACGACCTCGGCCGCGGGGGGCGAGGTCACGTCGCGGCGGCGGCTGTCGACCAACGCGATGGTCGGCGACAGCGAAGTCATCATCCTCGGCGGGCTCATCGAGGACAACTCCAGCACCTCGAACCAGCGGGTTCCGGGCCTGTCGAACCTGCCGGTTCTGGGCGCTCTGTTCCGCGGCCGCGACGTGCAGGACGGGCAGCGCGTGCTGTTGATCATGCTGCGCCCGCGGGTTGTCCGGTCCGAACGCGACGCGACCCGCCTGAGCCGGGAACTCGCCCGCGAGGCCCAGGCCCTGAGCCGACAGATCACGCCGCGCGGCAGTTCCGACGTGTTCCCGCAGGTGCGCCGAACCGGGTTGCCGTTCGATGGGATCGACCTGAACCAGCCGTTCGACGAAACCTATGTCGACCGCGCCGTGCGCGACCGGCTGTTTCCCGCCCTGCCGCCCCGGCTGATGGTCGATGTGGGCCAATAGGCCATGCCGGACCGCCGCCTGCCCTTTGCCTTTGCCCGTGACAATCAGGTCGCTGTGGAGGGCGCGCGGCTGCTGATCGGCCCCGAGGCCACGATGAACGGCCTGCGCGAGGCACGACGGATCGCCGGAACGCCCCTGACCCCCGACGCGCTGGAGACCGAAGGGTTCCAGGCCGCGCTGACCCGGCTCTATGACGCCGCGGGCGACGCCGATACCGGGCCCGAGGTGGCGTTTGATCTTGAGGATGGCGCCCGCGCGGGCAGCACCCGCGATCTTCTGGAAGACCCCGAAGACGCGCCGGTGATCAAGCTGGTCAACCAGTTGCTGCGTCAGGCCGTGCGCGCGCAGGCCTCTGACCTGCATCTGGAACCGCACGAAGACGGGCTGCGCGCCCGCATGCGGGTCGATGGCACGATGCAGACCGTGTTTGACCGCCGCGACGTGCCGGCAAGGCGCGTCGTGTCGCGGCTCAAGGTGATGAGCGGGCTGGATATCGCCGAAACCCGCCTGCCGCAGGACGGGCGCATCGCGTTGCGGCTGGGCGGCCGGGCGATCGACGTGCGCCTGTCCACCCTGCCTGGCCACCACGGCGAACGGGTGGTGATGCGCCTGCTGGACCGCTCGGGCGGGTTGATGGCGCTGGACCGGCTGGGCCTGTCGGATGCCGACGCCGACCGGCTGAACCGGCTGGCGGGCCTGCCCAACGGCATCATCCTGGCGACCGGGCCGACCGGGTCGGGCAAGACCACGACGCTTTATTCTCTGCTGCGGCTGGCGGATCGGCGCGAACGCACCATCCTGACCGTCGAAGACCCGGTGGAATACGACCTGCCCGGCATCTCGCAGACCCAGGTCAACCCCGAGATCGGCCTGAGCTTTGCGCGCGGATTGCGGTCGATCCTGCGCCAGGATCCCGACGTGATCCTGGTCGGCGAAATCCGCGACGGCGAGACCGCGCAGACCGCGTCCGAGGCGGCGCTGACCGGACATCTGGTGTTTTCCTCGCTGCACGCCAACACCGCGCTGGGGGCCATCGTGCGGCTGCGCGAACTGGGGGTCGAGGGGTATCTGATCGCCGCCACCCTGCGCGGCGTGGTGGCGCAGCGTCTGGTGCGGCGCCTGTGCCCCGACTGCGCCGCCCCCGCCACGCCGAGCGCCGTAGAGGCCGCGCAATTCACCGCCCACGGCCTGCCCGTGCCGGCCCAGGTAAAAACCGCCACCGGCTGCCCGCGTTGCGAAACGACGGGGTTCTCGGGGCGGATCGGTGTGTTCGACATTCTTGAAATCGACGACGGGCTGAAACATGCCATCGACACCGACGCCTCCGAGGTCGAGCTGCGCCGAGCCGTCGGCGACCGTCCGTCGCTGATGGCCTCGGCGTTGGCGCGGGTGGCCTCGGGCGAGACATCTCTGGCCGAGGTGCGCCGCGTGCTGGGCGAGACCGGCACATGAAAACCTTTGCCTATACCGCCTATACATCCGAGGGGCGGCGCAAGCGCGGCGTCGTGGTGGCCGAGGACGAAAGCGACGCCTCGGCGCGGGTCGCGGCGCTGGGGCTGATGCCCTCTTCGTTCGAGGTCCAGAGCCCGCCGCGCCAGACGCGCGGGACGCGGCGCGAACGGGCGATCGGTGCCGACCTGCTGTCGGTCTTCACCCGGCAGATGGCGGTGTTGCTGGGCGCCGGCCTGACCGCCGAAGCGGCGCTGGAGGCCGTGCAGGGCGCTGCGGGGGCCTCGCGGATCGAGCGCCTCGCCGCCGAGGCCCGCGCCGGTCTGCTGCAAGGCGAGGCGATGGCCGATGCATTGACCCGCGCGGGCGGTGCGCTGCCGCCCTGGTATGCGGCGGCGGTGCGGGCGGGCGAACGCTCGGGCGATCTGGATGCGGTGTTCGAAACGCTGGCGACCTATCTGGAATCGAGCGCGGGCGACCGCGCCGCGATCACCTCGGCGCTGGTCTATCCGGCTTTCGTCACGGTGATCGCCATCGCGGTCTGCGCGATCCTGATGACCACTGTCGCCCCCGAGATCGTCGGCATGTTCGAGTCGACCGGCCGCCCGCTGCCGCCGCTGACGCTGGCGGTGATGGGGATCGTGGATTTCATTCGTGACCACTGGGTCGCGTTGGCGCTGGTTCTGCTGGGGCTGGTCGGGGCGGTGGTCGCGATCAACCGCACGCCAGGGCTGCGCGACCGGCGCGATACGGTTCTGTTACGCCTGCCGCTGGTCGGGCGGTTCCTGCGTATGGCGACCGCCGCGCAATACCTGCGCACGCTGGCAGTGGTGATCAATTCGCGCCTGCCGCTGACCGAGGCCCTGCGCTTTGCCGCCGGTGTTGTCGAGATCACGACCTTTCGCGCCCATGCCGAGGACGCGGGCGAGGCGCTGCGGCGTGGCGAAAGCCTGTCGACCGCGCTCGACCGTCTGCCGTTCCTGCACCCGGTCGCGCGGCAACTGGTGCAGGCTGGCGAGGCTTCGGCGCGGTTGGGGCCGATGACCGAACGCGCGGCGGTGCTTGCGGAAACCTGGCTGCGCACCGAGCGCAAGAGGCTGTCGGTGATCATCGAGCCCCTGTCGATGATCGTTGTCGGCGCAATGGTGCTGACGATCGTGCTGGCGATCCTGTTGCCGATTTTCGACATGCAGGCGCTGGTCACGGGATAAGGGTCAGGGGATGACGCCCCAATCCCCGTCGGAAAACCGCAGGATCAGCGGCCCGTCGGGCGGCGCCCCGGTCAGCTCAAGGCCCCGCGCGGTGGCGTGCAGTTCCGCGTCAGTCAGGATTCCGGCGGGCAGCGCGATCCGTAACATCCCGTCGGCCAACGCCAGCATCCCCGCAGCGCCCGGCACCAGAAGCGACGCGGGGATCACCCCGTCGAACCCTTCGATCCGTATTTCCCAGCCCATGATCCGCGCCATGCCTCGCGCCTGCCAGTCGGCACCACTCAGCGTGACCTGCCAGCCGATACCCGCCTGACGCCAGCGCAGCACCGCCCCCGCAACGCGCCCCTGCCCGGCCAAAACCCCGGCGCGGTCATCGATCCCCTCGGACCAGCCGGGCAGGCCGTCTGTCACCATTCGCAGATGCGCCATGCGACCACCGACCGCCAGCGCGGCGCAGAGCCCCAGCACCAGTCCCAGGGTCAAAACCAGCGCGCGGATCATCGTCGGGGCTCCAGCGCCAGGTCGGCATCGACCAGGCCACCGTCCTCGCCCCGCTCTAGCCGCAGAGCCGCAAGGCGATAGCCCGCCTC
>JAGRMK010000014.1:5662-9546 GCA_020441345.1 Paracoccaceae bacterium | reverse complement strand
ATTACGAGCGCGTTTATGTCCATAGCCCCCGTTGCCGGGAACACAAACAATATAGGGGGGCGGTGATCTCGGCTCAAGGGGGGGCGGTGGCTTCACGAAGAATTCTCTTGATTTGCGCCGCCCGGCTGGCACCATCGCCTGCGGCTTGCATTTCAGGGCCGTTGTCAACCGTCTAACGCATTTTGGAGTCGAAAAGCATGAACCGTCTTGTCTTGTCCTTTGTCGGGCTGGTGTTGGGCGCGGGGGTTGCCCAGGCCGGTCCGCAATCCGCCGATGTGGCGCCCTGCGGCGCCTTTCCCGTGGCCGAAGGTGGCACTGTCTGCCAGTGCACCGGCCAGGAAGCAGGATCTGTCTGGGGGTCTGGCCCCTATACCGCAGACAGCGATCTGTGTGTCGCGGCCCGGCACGCCGGGGTGATCGGCGCGGGTGGCGGCGTGGTCTCGGCCCATGGGCTTGACGGTCAGTCCTCGTACCAGGGTTCGACGCAAAACGGGGTGCGCACCTCGGATTGGGGCAGCTACGGCGCCAGTTTCCATTTCGCCAGCCAGGACGCGGCGGGCGGCGAGGCCTGTGGCCGGTTTCCGGGCGGCGACGCCGCCTATTCCTGCGCCTGCTCGGGCAGCGAGGCGGGGTCTGTCTGGGGCTCTGGGCCCTATACGTCGGACAGCGACCTCTGCGCGGCGGCCCGTCACGCCGGGGTCATCGGCGGGCGAGGCGGCGCAATCACGGTGTTGGGGATTGCCGGGCTGGGCCGCTATTCGGGCTCCAGCCAGAACGGCGTCACCACGTCGAACTGGGGATCGTATGGCTCCAGCATAGTCTTTGACCGGAATTGATCGCCCGGTTCGCTGGTCCCGCCTTGGTGCGGGGCCGTGCGCGGTGTATCATTCGTAGCGACCGTGCGCGCGTTCGTCGCGCGCCTTGCGGATCGCCTCGGAAAAGGCGCTGGCCAGGATGCCGGTTGGCAAGGCAATGAACCCGATGCCGCAGATCGCGGTGATCGCCGCCAGGATCCGGCCCAGCGGGGTGATCGGCACGACATCGCCGTATCCCACGGTGGTCAGCGTCGCCACCGCCCACCACATCGCGCGAGGGATCGAACCGAAGGCCTCGGGCTGCACATCGCCCTCGACGATATAAAGCAGTGTCGCCGCCCCCAGCATCAGCACAAAAGCCAGCCCGGCGCTCAGCGCCAGTTCGATATCCCGCGAGCGGATCGCCTCGAACAGCAGGTTCATCGCCCGGCTGTAACGCCCGATCCGCGCCAGCCGAAACAGCCGCGTCATCTGCAACAGGCGGAACACGGTCGTTTCAACGCCCAGAAATGGCGTGACAAATGTAACCAGCACGGCCAGATCGAGCAGCGCCGCTGGCGTCATGGCATAGTGCAACCCATTGCGATAGCGGGGATTCAGCCCGGCAACCCAGATCCGCAGCCCGTATTCGGCGGCAAAGAACGCGAACAACAGCAGCTTCAACCCGCCCATCAGCCCGCCGAACTGACGGATCACGTGAACTTCGGTTTCCAGCACCCCGACCAGCACCATTACAAGGATCGCGACAACCACCAGAACGTTCAGCCCCGACAGGCCGGGTTCGGGGTTCATCTCGGGGTCGAGCGCGTGCGAAACGCGGTGTCGAAAAGAGGGCTGCATGCGGCGCCTACGTCATTAAGGTCAGGCGGCGCTGTTGCCGCTGTCATCCAGCGGAGTCAGGCGCTGAACCGGCGGCAGACGCAAGTCGCGCATCCGGGGCGGGCGTTCGATCTTGGTGGTCGCGTCGTCGGCGGGGTCCAGGTGGCGGTTCTGCTCGAAGCTCCACAACTCGGTCAGTGCCGTGCGGATATCCTCGACCCGGCCCCCGGCGATGCCGTTGGCTACGCGGACGTGATAGGACAAGAACCGCGCCCGGATCCGGGTCGGGTAGTTGTCGCTGGGGGTGACCGCGAATTCGGCCTCGATCAAACCCTGGGCCAGCACCGTCAGCGACGGGTTGCCCGAGGCCGTCGCAAGCGCCAGATGCATGCGCCGCACCGACGCCGCGAAATCGGCGTCGCTGATGGCGAAATCGGATTGCAGATCGATTTCGGCGCGCAAATCGGCGATATTGGCCTGCCGCAGCACCGCCAGATCCGCGCAGGCCATCTGCAACTGGATGCGCGTTTCCGTCAACAACGGACGGTGCGCGTTTTCGTCCAGCCGGGTAGAGAGCGCAAGCAGGGTCGCGATCTGCTCGGCGGCCTGTTCGGCCGTGGGTTGCGTGACAAAGGCACCGCCCCCCGCGCCGCGCCGCGCGGTGATCAGCCCGCGCGCCGTCAGCCGGCCCAAAGCCTCGCGCAGGGTCGGGCGCGACACCTTGAAATGGGCGCAGAGATCGGCTTCGGACGGCAGTCTGTCGCCGGGTGTGTAATGCCCGGTCAGGATGTTGTCTTGCAGGACCGACGCGATCGCGCTCACGCGATCAGGTGCCCGCCCTTCGGGGAGTTCTCTGGTGCTCATGCCATCAACCTGCTGCTTTTCAAGCTTTTTCTTATGTGGCAGTAGAATGTCAGACAGTGAGAATCCTGTCAACATTCGTGATGCTCTGGTCGGCGGGTAATCGCGCGTCTATCGTGCCCGCAAACAAGGAGATTCGCATGGCCCTGGATGTCGATTTCGTACGCGCGCAATTCCCCGCCTTCGCCGAGCCCAGCCTGCAAGGGCAGGCGTTTTTCGAGAACGCTGGCGGCAGCTATACGGCCGGGGCGGTGATCGACCGGCTGACGCGCTACTACCATCAGCGCAAGGTCCAGCCCTATGCGCCCTATGAGGCGTCTCGCCTCGCGGGCGAGGAGATGGACGAGGCGCGGCGGCGTCTGGCAGAGATGGTGGGCGTCGCCACCGACGAGATATCGTTTGGCCCCTCGACGACGCAGAACACCTATGTCCTGTCACAGGCGTTTCGCCAGCACCTCAAGCCCGGCGATGCGATCATCGTCACAAACCAGGACCACGAGACCAATACCGGACCCTGGCGGCGTCTGGCCGAGGCCGGCATCGAGGTGCGCGAATGGCAGATCGACCCAGTGACCGGGCATCTGCCGCTGGACCGCTTGCAGGCGCTGTTGAGCGGGCCGGTGAAGCTGCTGTGTTTTCCACATTGCTCGAATGTCGTCGGCGAGGTCAACCCGGTCGCCGAGATCACCCAGATGGCCCACGCGGCAGGCGCCGTGGTCTGCGTCGATGGTGTGAGCTATGCGCCGCACGGGCTGCCCGATGTCGACGCCCTTGGCGCCGATATCTACTTGTTTTCGGCATATAAAACCTACGGGCCGCACCAGGGGATCATGGTCATCCGGCGCGATCTGGGCATGAGCCTGCCGAACCAGGGGCATTATTTCAACGCAGGCAGCCTCTATAAACGCTTTACGCCGGCAGGCCCCGATCACGCACAGGTCGCGGCCTGTGCGGGCATTGCCGACTATGTCGACACGCTGGCCACGCATCATGGCGGCGCCGGGCTGGACCCCAAGGGGCGCGCGGGGCTGGTGCATGATCTGATGCGGGCGCACGAAACCGCGCTGCTGCAACCGCTGCTCGACTATCTGGGCACCCGCAACGAGCTGCGCGTCCTTGGCCCGCGCGAGGCGGCGCGGCGGGCGCCCACCGTCGCCGTGCATACCGAGCGCGCGGGCGTCGCGATCGCCCGTGACCTGGCTGCCCACGGGATCATGGCGGGGGGCGGCGATTTCTATGCGGTGCGCGCGCTCAAGGCACAGGGCGCCGATCCCGACCACGGGGTGTTGCGGCTCAGTTTTGTGCACTATACCTCGCGTGCCGAGGTTGACCAATTGATCGGCGCCCTAGATCGGGTGCTATGACACCCGACACGCGCCCCCTGATCCT
>JAGRMK010000014.1:3475-5587 GCA_020441345.1 Paracoccaceae bacterium | reverse complement strand
TCGCCGACGCCAGCGTGACCGGGCTGGGTGCTGCGGCGCGCTGGCGGATGGGTCAGGCGATAGACGCCTTCGCGGGCCGTCTGCGCGGCGTCGGCGCGCGTCTGATCCTGCGGCGGGGCGAAGCACATGCCGTGCTGCGCGCGCTGTTGGCCGAAACAGGCGCCGGAGGCGTGTGGTGGACCCGGCTCTATGACCCTGCGGCGCGGCAACGCGACGGAACGATCAAATCCGCGTTGCGCGCCGACGGGCTGGAGGCGCACAGCTTCGACGGGCACACCCTGGCCGAACCCTGGCAGATCGAGACCGCGGCAGGTGGGTTTTTCAAGGTCTACACGCCGTTCTGGAAGGCGCTGAGCGCGCGCGGCGTTGCCTCGCCCTTGGCCGCGCCCGCGTACTTGTCCACGCCTGGGGACTGGCCAATGTCTGACGTTCTGTCCGGCTGGCATCTGGACGCGGGACTGAACCGGGGCGTGGCTGTGCTGGCACAGCACGCTCAGGTTGGCGAGGGCGCGGCACTGGCGCGTCTCGACCGGTTTCTGGCCGGCCCGGTCGAGACCTATCGCACGGACCGTGACTACCCGGCGCTGAACGCGGTGTCCGGCCTGTCCGAAAACCTCACCTATGGCGAGATCGGGCCTCGGCGTATCTGGCACGCGGCACAGGCGATCGAGGCCGCCGAACCCGGCCACGCGGGCGCGCTGCATTTTCGCAAGGAACTGGCGTGGCGCGACTTCGCGCATCACCTGATGTATCACACCCCGCAAATCCTGACCGAGTCCTGGCGCCCGGACTGGGACGGCTTTGCGTGGCAAGGCGACGGTGACGTGGCGGAAAGATGGCGCCGCGCGATGACCGGCGAGCCCATTGTCGATGCCGGACTGCGGCAGATGTATGTTACCGGCACGATGCACAACCGGGTTCGCATGATCGTCGCAAGTTACCTATGCAAGCATTTGATGACGCACTGGAAAATTGGTCTGGACTGGTTCGCGGACTGCCTGACCGACTGGGATCCGGCATCGAACGCGATGGGCTGGCAATGGGTCGCCGGAAGCGGCCCCGACGCCGCGCCGTTCTTTCGCGTTTTCAACCCGGCGGTGCAGGCTGAAAAGTTCGATAAAACAAACGTATATCGCCGAAAGTTCATTGCAGAGATCACCCGTGAGCCCGGACCCCTTGCGCGCGCCTATTTCGATGCCGTGCCGCGATCCTGGGCACTGGACCCGCGCGCGCCCTATCCGCGCCCGATGGTCGATCTCGCCGAGGGGCGCGCCCGTGCTCTGGCGGCCTACGCGGCGCGATGATTTCTGTTTGCCCTGTCATCCACCATCGGTAGTCTTCCGTATCAGGAGGAAACAAGATGTCGACAGGGGGACCGATGCAGTTTCTGACCAACACCAACGGGCAATCCGGATTGCCGCGCTATTTCAAGCCGGCTTTTGCACAGTTGCAAAAAATGACCTATGGACGGCTGGATATCGTGCTGCCGGACGGGCGCCGGTTCCGTGCGCAGGGCACACGGCCCGGTCCCGCCGCCGAGGTGCATGTCCATAACCTCGACTGTTTCGCCCGCCTGATCCGCGAGGGGGAACTGGGCTTCTCGGATGCCTATATCGAAGGGTGGTGGACGACCCCGGATCTTCAGGTTCTGATGGACGTGATCTTCAAGGACAACCCCGCAGTTCTGGACGATTTTACCGGCATGGCAGTGGTTCGGGCGCTGGAACGTCTGCGCCATTGGCTGCGCGGCAATTCCAAACGTCAGGCAAAACGGAACATCGCCCATCACTACGACCTGGGGAACGCGTTCTATGCCGAATGGCTCGATGACACGATGACCTATTCCTCGGCGCTGTTTCACACCGGGCAGGAAAGCCTGGAGGCCGCGCAAGAGGCAAAATACGCCGCGCTGGTCGATTCCCTGGGCGTGTCCGAGGGTGATCACGTGCTGGAGATCGGCTGTGGTTGGGGTGGGTTCGCGGAATACGCGGCGGGCAAGCGCGGGCTGAAAGTCACCGGCCTGACGATCAGCCAGGCGCAGCACGATTACGCCGTCGAGCGGATGCGCCGCGCGGGTCTGTCGGACAAGGTCGCGATCAAGTTGCAGGATTA
>JAGRMK010000014.1:0-3438 GCA_020441345.1 Paracoccaceae bacterium | reverse complement strand
CGAGATGTTCGAGGCGGTGGGCGAAAAATACTGGCCGACCTATTTCGACGCGGTGCGCGCCCGGCTCAAATCCGGGGCCAAGGCGACGATCCAGGTGATTACGGTGCCAAACGACCGCTTTGCCCGCTACCGCGAAAACGTGGATTTCATCCAGAAATACATTTTTCCGGGCGGCATGCTGATATCTCCGACCCGCTTTGCCCAAGAGGCCCAGCGCGCCGGGCTGGGGCTGCTGTCGTCCATCGAGTTCGGCGAAAGCTACAGCATCACGCTGCGCCGCTGGCACGAGGTCTTTACCGACCGCTGGGACCGCATTCAGGCGCTTGGCTATGACACGCGATTCAGGCGGATGTGGGATTTTTACCTGACCTCTTGCGCGGCGGCGTTTCGGACGGGTATCTGTGACGTCACGCAGATCACGCTGCGCCGCCCGAGCTGACCGCCCGGCGGCGGCAGGCCGCGCAGGAGACGGGCGATGTTCACGATAATCCGGCCGATTTCGGCCCTCTTGCTGGCCGTCTTTGCGCTCTACGCCGCGCAGGCCTATGAGCCGATCTATGACCCCCAGGCCGATCTGGGTGCTTTCCCGCTCTGGGCCGCCGGGGTCAGTGCGCTTGTCGGCTGGTTCTTTCTGGGGGGGCGGATCGGGCGCGCGTTGTGGTATTCGGTGTTCGTCGCGGTGCAAGCCGTGGTTCTGGCGGCAATCGCCACGGCCGGGTTTCTGGCCGTCGGTGATGTGTTCGAGCGCGGCTACCGGCGTCAATACGACGAGGTGATGGAGGCGATCACCGGCTATTTCGCGATCGTCGTCGATTGGCTCGGCCGGGCGCTGGTGCAGGACTTCGTTATTCTGCTGGGCGTTGGCGGCATCGGGATCGGCGTGGTGCTGCATATCCTGTGGCGCATGATGGAAAGGCGCCGCAATGCTCGTTGAGGCCCTGTTCCTCTATGGCACGCTGCGCCATCTGCCGTTGCTCGAGGTGGTCGCGGGGGTCACGCTGAGCGTCGAACCGGCATGGTTGCCCGACCACACGGTCACGCACGCCGTCGCCCATGACGGCCAGGTGCGGGACTTCCCGCTGTTCACCGCCCGCAAGGGTGAAACCGCGCAGGGCTATCTGATCCGCCCCGGTTCAGAGGCGCGCGAGCGGCTGGATGCCTATGAACGGGTGTTTGGCTATGACACCACGGAAATCGCCGTGGAAACGGCGCAGGGCACCGCCAAGGCTACGATCTATGTGCCACGCGCCGATCTGTGGCGACCCGGTGCGCCGTGGTCATTGGCTGATTGGGTCGCGGGGCCGGGTGTTCTTGCGCCCGAGGTAGCCGCCGAGGTGATGACGCTTTTGCCTTCTACCCCGCCCGCGTTGATCCTGGAGCGGATTCCCATGGTCCAGATCCGCGTCGCCAGCCGCCGCCGAGCCCGATCAGAGCCCGCGCCCGCCACCTTGCGACGTGCACCCACCGAACAGGATGTCGAGGTGATCGCGGCACGCCGCCCCTATGCCCGCTATTTCGGCGTCGAAGAGGCCGATTTGCGGTTCCGCCATTTCGATGGCTCGTTCAGCCGTCCGGTTACCCGCGCCGGGTTCATCATGGGCGATGCGGTCACGGTGCTGCCCTATGATCCGGTGCGCGACACCGTGATGCTGGTCGAGCAGTTCCGCTTTGGTCCCTATGCGCGGGGGGATGCGAACCCCTGGTCGCTGGAGCCGATCGCCGGGCGCATCGACCCGTTCGAAGACCCCGAGACCGCCGCACGGCGCGAAACCCAGGAAGAGGCGCGGCTGACGCTGCGCGCGATGCATCGGGTTGGCCGATACTTCGTCAGCCCCGGCGCGGTGACGGAATACCTGTTGTCGTATGTCGGCTTGGCCGATCTGCCCGATTCCGCCGAAGGGGTGCACGGGCTGGACAGCGAGGCAGAGGATATTCGCTCGCATGTCATCTCCTTTGCCCGGCTCATGGACCTGGTGGAAAGCGGCGAGGTGGCCAACGCACCGCTGCTGATTTCGGCGCAATGGCTGGCAATGAACCGTGACCGGCTGCGCGGATCGGGCTGAAGCCGGAGTGCCGACGCATTTGAGCCCCCCTCTCGCTGCAATGCGGGGTGACAACCGGGTTCGAGTGCAGGACAGGGCATGGGTATCGAGAAGGGCTGTGCCCTCGTTACATCGGAAAGCGGTGCGGTCAAGGCGGACTGCGTAGTTCCGACCGCGACGGTCATGGGGTTGGGGTTGGTGGTGGTTTCGTCGACGCGCAGCGGTGTCGGCGGTCTTGGCAGCGATATCGGCTCGGGTCTGACCAGTGCCCCGGTGGCGTAACGGGACACGCTCGGCACGGATGGCGGCGGCGATCAGGACATTGACGCGCCGATCCTGACGACGCCGACGATCATCCGGCCCAGAGCGCTGACTTCCCTGCCATAACCCCGCCCGACCGGCGCCGGGGGAACAGGGCCCCGGGGGGTCAGGGAGTTCCGAACCGTCGCGCCAACCCCATCGCCGCCAGGGCACACAGACCACACAGCAGGACACCCTGCATCAGCGGCAGCGGCGTGCCATTATACAGCGCGGCCAGCGGCGCGGCGATCAGTGCCGAGGCCATCGTCGACACGCCGCCCATCACCGAGCTGGCGGTGCCTGCGATATGGCCCAGAGGCTCCAGCGCGAGGGCGTTCAGATTGCCGAACACCAGGCCCACGGCAAAGAAATGCCCGAACATGAATCCAAAAAAGGCCCAGAACGGCAGGCTTTCGGTGACCGCGAACAACGCCAGAACACCGAGCACGAGACCAACCTGTCCGATCAGCGCGGCGATGACCAGCTTGCGCATACCCAGTCTGAGAACCAGTTGCGCGTTGACCAGACTGCCGGGCGCGGACATCACCGCGCTTAGCGCGAACCATAACGGGAATTCGTCGGCGCGGTCATAGACATCGTGGAAAATCTGCGCGATCGACGACAACCAGATGAACATCGTGGCGAAACTGAAGGTCAGGGCCAGCAGGTAGAGCATGACCTGCCGGTGCCGGAAGACCTCGCGAAACGCCCGCAGGACAGGGCCGGGTTCCAGCGGGCGGCGCTTGGCGATGGGCAGGGTCTCGGGTTGGCGCAGCAAAAGCCAGGTGCCCGAGATCGAGCCAAAGACCAGGAAGCTCCAGAATATCGCGCGCCAGCCGAACAAAGCGCCCAATGTCGCGCCCATCAACGGGGCAATCGCCGGCACCAGCACGAAAATCGTCATCGCAAAGGACATGATCCGCGCCATGTGGCGCCCGACATAGAGATCGCGCACCAAGGCTTGCGTCACCACGCGCGGCGCGGCAACGCCGATCCCCTGTAGGAACCGCGCGGCCAGCAGGACGGCCATGCTGTCGCTGGTCGCGGCAAACACCGCCGCGATCATGTAGACCGAGATCCCGACCAGAATGACCGG
>JAGRMK010000210.1:4629-9659 GCA_020441345.1 Paracoccaceae bacterium | reverse complement strand
GCCCCGCGCGCGATTACGACAAACGAAGGAGCAAGCGTCATGACCGACATGTCCGATGACGATCAGCAGACCTCCACGGCCACCGGCACCAGCCGCCGCGGGTTTCTGCGCACCGCGGGTCTGGCCGCGGGCGGTGCCGTAGTTGGCGCCGCAACCGCCCAGGCCCAGGAAGCCGATCCGCTGATCACCGAGATCCAGGACTGGGCCTCGGCCACTGGCGAAGGCGTCGATGCCGCCCCCTACGGGATGCCGATCCGGTTCGAGACCGATGTGGTGCGCCGCACGGTGCCGTGGCTGACCGCCGATCCGATCAGTTCGATCAACTTCACGCCGATTCACGCGCTGGACGGCACGATCACCCCGCAGGGTTGCGCTTTTGAGCGTCACCATTCGGGCGCGATCGAGTTGAGCAAGGACGACTATCGCCTGATGATCACCGGTCTGGTGGATCGTCCACTGGTCTTCACCTATGACGACCTGATGCGCTTTCCACGCGAAAACCACGTGTATTTCTGCGAATGCGCCGCGAACTCGGGCATGGAATGGGCCGGCGCACAGCTGAACGGTGCGCAATTCACCCATGGCATGATTCACAACATGGAGTATTCCGGCATTCCGCTGCGCGTGTTGCTGGAAGAAGCCGGCGTGCAGCCCGAAGGCCAGTGGATCTTTGTTGAAGGCGCCGATGCGTCGTCGAACGGTCGGTCGATCCCGCTGGAAAAGGCGATGGACGACGTGCTGGTCGCGTTCTCGGCCAATGGCGAGGCGCTGCGCAAGGAGCATGGCTATCCTGTGCGCCTGGTCGTGCCGGGCTGGGAAGGCAACATGTGGGTCAAGTGGGTGCGCCGCATCGGTGTGAACCACTCGGCGGTGGAAGCGCGCGAGGAAACCTCGAAATACACCGACCTGATGCCGGACGGACGTGCGCGCAAATGGACCTGGGAGATGGACGCGAAATCGGTCATCACCTCGCCCTCGCCGCAAAAACCGATCACCCACGGCGCCGGGCCGCTGGTCATCACCGGCTTGGCCTGGTCCGGTCGCGGCGCGATCGACCGGGTGGATGTATCGCTGGACGGCGGCGTCAACTGGCAGACCGCGCGTCTGGGCACGCAGGGTGGAAAATACGCTTTGTCGCGTTTCTACCTGGAAATCGAATGGGATGGCAGCCCGATGCTGCTGCAATCGCGGGCGGTGGATGACACGGGCTATGTGCAGCCGACGAAGGACGCGCTGCGCGAGATCCGGGGCCTGAACTCGGTGTATCACAACAACGGTATTCAGACCTGGGCTGTTTACGAAAACGGAGCGGTGGAAAATGTCGAAGTCGGTTCTTAAGGCTCTGGCCACAACGGCGCTGGCGGGGCTGATCGCGACCCCGGTTCTGGCGCAGACCTATAACCTCGGGCGTGCCGCCCTGCCCGAAGAAATCGCGGCCTGGGACGTGGCCGTCGAACCCGATGGCACCGGCCTGCCCGAGGGCTCGGGCGATGTGTTGACCGGCGAGGATCTTTGGGTCGAGAATTGCGCCTCCTGCCATGGCGATTTCGGCGAGGGCGCGGGCGCCTTTCCGGTGATCGCCGGGGGCGAAGGCACGCTGACCAACCGCCGCCCGGTGAAAACCGTCGGCAGCTATTGGCCTTATCTGTCAACCGTCTGGGACTACGTGCACCGTTCCATGCCGTTCGGCAATGCGCAGATCCTGTCGGCGGACGACACCTATGCGATCACTGCCTATATCCTCTATTCCAACGGGCTGGTGGACGACGATTTCGAACTGTCGCGTGACAATTTCCTCGATGTGGAAATGCCGAACGCCGACGGGTTCTATGTCGATGACCGCGTTGACAGCGAGGTTCCGCAGTTTTCGGGCGAGCCCTGCATGAGCGATTGCGGCCCTGCGGTGCAGATCACCGCCCGCGCAACCGATCTGCAATCGACGCCCGAAGGCGCGGTGACGGTCTTTGCCCCGGATCGCCAGCCAGAGGCGGCGACTGACGCGGCAATGGACATGCCGGCCGATGGCGGCGATGACACCGCCACCGACGCGGCACCGGCGCAAGACGCTGCGGCGGAACCCGCCGGGGCTGCGCTCGATCCGGCGTTGGTCGCTGCGGGGGAAACCCTCTGGCGTCAGTGCCGCAGCTGCCACACGGTCGACAATGGCGGCCGCAATGGCACCGGCCCCAACCTGTATGGAGTGGTCGGTCGTGCGGCGGGCACGGTCGAGGGGTTCCGCTATTCGAACCCGATGCAAGAGGCGGCGGCGAATGGCCTCGTGTGGACGCATGACGAACTGGACGCCTTCCTGGCCGATCCGCGCAGCTTCATGCGTGGCACCCGGATGTCGTTCCGCGGTCTGCGCGACGAAGCGGACCGCGCGGCGATGATCGCCTATCTTCAGTCTTTTGCAGACTGAGACGATGCACAGGTTCGGTCTGATCCTGATCGCAACACTGGCCGGGGTGCTTGCCGCCCCGGCTATCGCACAAACCCAGATCCGCGCCGAGGCGCTGGGTGATCCCGAATCCGGTCAAACCGTGTTCCTGCGTGACTGCGCCTTTTGCCACCAGATCGGCAGCGACGCGCGTAACGGCGTTGGCCCGCAACTCAACCGGATCTATGATCGTGGCGCCGGCTCGATCGATGGGTTCAACTATTCACCGGGATTGCGTCGGATGGGTGTGGACGGTCTGGTCTGGACCTATGAAACGCTCGATGCCTATATCGCCAATCCCCGCGCGCTGGTTTCGGGCACGCGCATGTCCTATCGTGGCCTGCGTGATGAGCAGGAACGTCACGATCTGCTGGCCTATCTGCGCGCCTATTCCGACCAGCCCCAGAATATCCCGGAATCGGCGCCGACGGCGCGCCCGACCCTTCCGGAATTGTCCACCGACACGCTGCAGATCGTCGGCGACCCCGAATACGGCGAATACCTGTCGGGGGAATGCATCACCTGCCATCAACGCAGCGGAGCCGATCAGGGCATTCCGTCGATCGTCGGCTGGTTCGAAGAAGATTTCGTTGTCGCCCTGCACGCCTACAAGCAAGGGTTGCGCCCACACCCGGTCATGCAGATGATGGCCTCGCGGCTCGACGACGAACAGATTGCCGCGCTGGCCGCGTATTTCGCGTCGCTCAACGAGTAGACGCCTCGCCACCGGCGCACCCTGCACCTGCCCCCTTGCCAGGCATGGGGCGCGGCACGATCTGTTTCCAGCCGGACCCGCGTTTTTCACGGGTGGCGGGAAGAGTTGCCCTGTGGCCTCTGCACGCGGCTGTCACAGGGTATGGCGGGCACTTGCCCATGACGAACAGGGAGAAAACAAAAAATGTCACTTATCAACAGACGCAGTTTCCTTGCGACCGCCGCGGCGGCCTCGGCGGCGCTCAGCGCACCGATGGTCCTGGCCCAGGGTCGACCAAAGGTCATCGTGATCGGCGGCGGCGCCGGGGGGGCGACGGCGGCGCGCTACATCGCCAAAGATTCCGATGGCGCAATCGATGTCACGCTGATCGAACCCACGCGGCAGTATTACACCTGCTTTTTCTCGAACCTCTATCTTGGCGGGTTCTGGGAATATGAGAACCTCGGCCATTCCTATGGGACGCTGGCCTCGGAATACGGCATCAACGTGGTGCATGATTGGGCTGTCGGCGTAGACCGCGACGCCAAGACCGTGTCTCTGGCCGGGGGCCATACCCTGCCCTATGACCGGCTGATCATCGCGCCGGGGATCGATTTCGTCGACGGTTCCGTGCCCGGCTGGGACATCAGCGCCCAGGCCCGGATGCCCCATGCCTACAAGGCCGGCAGCCAGACGCAACTGCTCAAGCACCAGGTCGAATCGATGCGCGAAGGCGGGACGTTTGCAATGGTCGCACCGCCCAACCCCTATCGTTGCCCGCCGGGGCCCTATGAGCGGGTGTCGATGGTCGCGCATGTCCTCAAGGAACGCAATCCGACGGCCAAGATCCTGATCCTCGACCCCAAGGCGAACTTCTCCAAGCAGGCGCTGTTCGAAGACGGCTGGTCGCGCCATTATGACGGCATGATCGAGCGCATCGGCCCCGATTTCGGCGGCGGCAATGTCGAGGTTCGCCCCGAGGCGATGGAAGTGGTGATTGACGGCGAAGTGCAGGCGGTCGATGTCTGCAACGTCATCCCGGCGCAAAAGGCGGGCCGCATCGCCCATCTTGCGGGCGTAACCGACGAAGGCGGGTGGGCCCCCGTCACCCCGACCGACATGCGGTCGCGCGTGGATGACTCCATCTTCGTGCTGGGCGACAGCTCGAACCAGGGCGCGATGCCGAAATCCGGCTTCTCGGCCAACAGCCAGGCCAAGGTCGCGGCGAATAATGTGCGGGCCGATCTGACCGGCAGCCGGGTGTTCCCGGCGCGCTATTCCAACACGTGCTGGTCGCTGATCGGCACGGATGACGGGATCAAGGTCGGCGCCAGCTATGAACCCGGAACCGATCAAATCGAATCCGTGTCGTCGTTCATTTCGGCGGTCGGCGAAGACGCCGGGCTGCGCCAGCGCACCTATGAGGAAAGCATCGGCTGGTACGAAGGCATCACCGCCGACATCTTTGGCTAAGACCGGATCGGGGGGCAACAGCCCCCCGTTTCACCCCTCGCCCCGATCGCCCAGAAGCCGGTCGATCGGCGCATAATCGTCGGTAAAGACCAGCGGATCGCGCCCGGCCAGAATTGCATCGACCGATGACGCCGCAACCCGCACCGCCCGGGCCGGCAGTGGCCCCGCGTGTTGGATTTGCGTGCGTGCCGATGGCGCTTCGCCCGCGACCAGCACGAACACCCGGCGATTGTCGCCGGGGTCGTGATCCGGGCTCGCCCAGACCTCGACGCTGGGCCAGACCGCGCGGGCCGTGACGATCATCGAGGCCAGCACTTCGAGCCGATCGTTCTGGTCGATGATATTCATCAGATAGACACCACCGGGATTCAGCCGCTGTCGCACCAGGGTGAAAAACTCGCGCGTGATCAGGTGTTGCGGCACGGC
>JAGRMK010000210.1:0-4553 GCA_020441345.1 Paracoccaceae bacterium | reverse complement strand
TCCGCCCCGGGGTCATACCAGAACGACGCCGTCGCGACGGCGGTCACTTGGGGATCGACCTCGGCGACGGTCACTTGCGGCGGTGGTGCCAGGGTCTGCCAGGCGCGCGGCACCGAATAACTGCCCCCGCCAATGAAAAAGGCGCTCCAATCGGTCCGCTCTTCCATCCGCATGCGCGCCAGTCCGTCGAGCATCATCGCGTGCAGCGTCATCATCGCCCGCGGATCGTCACGATAAGCGGCGCCGTGCACCAGATGATCCAGCACCATCAACCGCTCGGGCGCGGCGGCGCTGGCCGAGACATCGATGACCCGGATGCAGAAATAGTCGCTTTCCACCGTGCAGGGGTTCGGCAGGGTCAGGGCCTGCCCGGTCAGCCCCAGCGCCAGCAGCAGCGCCACAGCGCCCGGCGCCATGGCACGCAGCCCCCCCGCAGATAGCAGCGACTGCACGCCCAGCAGCGCGTAAACCCCTGCCACGACCGCCAGCGTTCCCGTCGATCCCAACCACGAGATGAACACGAACCCCGCAGCCAGCGTGCCCAGAATAGCCCCCCAGGCCCCGGCGGCGAACATCGCGCCCAGAGCCCGGCCACGCCGCTCGGGGTGATGCAAGACCGCGATCATCGACAGGATCGGCGCCGGGATTCCGGCAAAGAACGACGGCAGAAAGAACACCAGCACAGTCAGCAGGACGATCGAGGCGACCGGGTTGGGGACCGCTGTGATCACCGGCCCCGAGACGCCGCGCAGCACCAGGACCGCGCCAGCCGTGGACACCGACGCGGCCAGCATCGCCCAGCCATTGGCCCGCAGAGCCCGCGCGGGCGGCCATTCGGCGATGCGCCCGCCAACCCAGTGTCCCGCCGAGAACCCGGCCAGCACCACCGCGATCACCGATGTCCAGGTGTACAGCGACATGCCGACATAGGGCGCCAGCATGCGCCCGGCGACGATTTCGACAACCAGGCTGGCCGCCGCCACGGTGGCCTGAACCGCTACCAGAAGCCACAGGTTCTTCATGTGTTTCCCGCCGTCCGCTGCCCGTTTCACCGGCCCGGATTACACCCCATGACAAAGCCAGCGGCAAGGGAAATTCGCGCGCTGGCTCAAGGCTTTGCGCCGGCCGGCTCAGCGCCAGGCATAGCCGAAGACAAGCCCGAACGCATCCGGTGTCAGGGGCATATTGCCCCGCATGGCACCGCGCAGCCACAGCCGCCCGTGCACCTGCGCCCCGGTGACAGAGGCGCCCGGATCGAATGCCGCGGACTGCGCCCAGAACCCGCCCAGAAACTCACTATCGCCCAGGTCCAGAGTCCCGGCCCGCGCAGCCGCGAACGAGGCATTTCCATAGCAGGTCAGCCGCCGCGCCGAGCCGCCGGGCATCCGCGCCGCGTCGAACCGGGCAATGCCGCGAAACTCGGCCTCGTCAAACCGCGGCGGCGCATCAAAGACCGACGCCTCGAACCGCGCATCGTTGACGAACAGCGCCTTGGTGAAATCGGCCTGCGCAAAGCGGCAGCCACCGAACCAGCTCAGCCCCTCGAACCGGGTGCCGATGGCCTTGATCCCTTCCGAAAAGCGCGTGCCACGAAAATCCACTCCGCAAAGCGTCAGGCCCGACAGGTCGAGCGTCTCGGTCACTGTCAGGCCGCGCAGATCCTCGGCATGGCCATGAACCCAAGGGCGCATCAGGCGGTCGCGGATTTCGGCGGCGCCCGGCATCACGCGGCCAGCGCCGGTTCGGCGATGGCGACCACCGCCTCGGCCCAGGGAAAGGCCAGGTCGTCGGCCAGGTCATCGCCCGAAGCGTCATGCGTCACGCGCTCGCCCAGCATCACCGCACCGGCGTTTTTCATCATCTCTTCAAGACGTTTTCCGCCATAGTTGAAGGTTTCGGGATAGGCGCTGTCGCCCATGCCGAAGACCGCGAAATGTACCCCGGTCAGATCGGGTGCGGCGGCCTCCATCGCGTTGCCAAAAGGCTGCGCCGAAGCCGGTAGTTCGCCCTCGCCATAGGTCGAGGTGACGATCAGATAAAGCACCGCCGGGTCAAAGCCGGTCGGGTCGAAATCGGACAGGTTGCAAACCGTGACCTCGTGATCCCCCAGATGCGCGCCGATGTCTTCGGCCAACATTTCGGCATTGCCGGTTTCGGTGCCATAAAGAACCGCTATTTGCATCCCGTTTCTCCGGTATTCTGTGCCAGCGCCATGAGGCCGGCATGGGTGGTGATCTTGGCGCGCACGCGGCCCTCGGGGGCAGCGGCGCGTTCGGCGGCATCGATGCGCACCCAGCCGTCAAAGCCGGTCATGCCGGGCACGTCGATGCCGGGTTTGCCCCCGTCCCGCGGCAGGTCGGCGGCAATCCGGGTGGCCAGCGCCAAGGCATCGGCCCGGTTCTCGGGGATCGTGCCGCGCGGCCCACGCCGGAACCAGCCAGTTGCATAGAGACCGGGCGCCAGCACGCCCTCTTCGGAAGCGTCGGCCAAGAGCACATCGCGCGCCGCGTCGCCTTCGAACCCGATGGCGGTCAGAACCGTGTCGGCAAAGATGACCGTTCCGTCGCTGAACTCCACACCCTTGACCGCCGTGTCGCCCAGAAACCGGAGCGGAGTCAGCCCGAACCGGAATGTCAGGCTTTTCGCCGCCCCCTCGGGCGCGTGTCCGTGCAGGCTTTGCAGCGCCTCGATCCCCTTGCCCTCTCCCTCGGCGCCGAGGACGGCGATCCGGCATCCGGCAAGGCGCGCGAGTTCCTTGACCATCACCGGATCGAACCGGGCTACCGTCGCCGCAGAGCGCCCGACGATGGTGATCTCTTCGACCCCGGCGCCGGGCTCGCCCGTGATATCCGAGCCCTCGAACTCCGCAGCCCCTTTGGCCAGGATGCGCACCAGATCGATCGCCACATTGCCATTGCCCAGAACCACCACGCGGCGCCCGATCGGCGGGGCCACCGCATCGGGATAGCCGTTCCAGGCCCGCGTCACCTCGCCCGCGCCATGAATGCCTGCCAGATCCTCGCCCGGAATGCCCAGCCTGCGATCCGCGCCGAGTCCGGTCGCCAGAACCACCGCATCGAACCCCGCGCGCAGGGCGTCCAGCGTCACGTCGGCGCCCAGCCGGACATTGCCCGCAAAGCGCACGCCCTGTCGTTCGAACAACCGTTCAAACTGCCGGATCACCGCCTTGGTGCCCTGATGATCGGCCGCAACGCCGTAGCGGATCAGCCCGTAAGGCACGGGCAAGGCATCAAAAATCGTGATCGCAGCATCCGCGCGCGCCTTGCACAAAGCCTGCGCCACATAGCAGCCCGAAGGGCCCGCGCCGATGATCGCAACGCTGGGCATCACAACCTCGCCCAAGGGTGCGGGCGCCCCGTCAGATCGACGTAAAGCGCCTTTTGCGCCATGTATCCGCGGATCCCCTCGCGGCCTTTCTCGCGCCCGATCCCGGCATCTTTTTCCCCGCCAAAGGGTGTAGAGATCGAGAATTGCTTGTAGGTGTTGATCCAGACAGTGCCGGCGGTGATCGCCCGCGCGACGCGATAGGCGCGCGGGAAATCGCGGGTCCAGATACCGCAGGCCAGGCCATAGGCGTTGTCATTGGCCTGGGCGATCATGTCCGCCTCGTCGTCGAACGGCAGGACCGCCAGCACCGGGCCAAACACCTCTTCACGGCACAGGGTCGCGGTGTTGGGCAGGCCCGCCAGGATCGTCGGCAGGTAATAGCTGCCCTTGTCGTAAGCAATGCCTTCGGGCACGGCACCACCACACAGAACCTCTGCGCCGTCGGCACGCGCCGCCGCGACCATGGCCGCCACGCCATCGCGATGCTCGGTGTGGATCATCGGCGCAACCTGTGTATCCGCGTCGAACGGGTGCCCGACAACCAGCGCGCGCGTGGCCTCGACCAGACGCGCGACAAAGCGGTCGTGAATCCCGCGCTGCACGAACAGCCGCGAGCCCGCGATGCAGCTTTGCCCCGTCGAAGAGAACACCCCGAACATCACCCCCGCGACCGCAAGGTCCAGGTCGGCATCGTCGAACACGATGGTCGGCGATTTGCCGCCCAGTTCCAGCGACACGGGCATCAGCTTGTCCGCCGCCTTGCGGGCGATCATGCGCCCGGTTTCGGTGCCTCCGGTAAAGCTGATCTTGGCAACATCGGGGTGCTCCACCAGCCGGTTGCCGACCGCGCGCCCCGATCCGGGCAACACCGACAAGAGCCCCTTTGGCAGCCCCGCTTCGTCGATGATGCGCGCCAGTTCCAGCGCGGTGAGCGGCGACCAGCTGGCAGGTTTCAGGATAACGGCATTGCCCGCCGCCAACGCCGGCGCCAGTTTCTGCGCGTCCGAGGCGATGGGCGAATTCCACGGCGTGATCGCGCCGACAACGCCCAGGGGTTCATGCACCGAAAGCGTCAGGTAATCGCCGCGCGGCACGGTCAGCGCGTCATCCAGCGTTTCCAGGGCCGCCGCGACATAGCGAAACGTCCCCGCCGCGCTGGCCGCCAGCGCCGCGGTCTCGCGCAGCGTCTTGCCGGTATCGCGGCT
>JAGRMK010000013.1 GCA_020441345.1 Paracoccaceae bacterium | reverse complement strand
GCCGAGACCGAGAAATATCCGCATGTGACCTTCTTCCTGAACGGCGGGCGCGAAGTGCCCGAAGAGGGCGAGGATCGCTTCATGCCCTCCAGTCCCAAGGTCGCGACCTATGACCTGGCGCCCGAGATGTCCTCGGTCGAGGTGACGGACAGGTTCGTCGCCGCGATCGCGCATGGCTATGACCTGATCGTGGTGAACTATGCCAATCCCGACATGGTCGGGCATACCGGCGTGGTCGAAGCCGGGATCAAGGCGGTCGAGGCCGTCGATGTCGGGCTGGGCCGGGTGCTGGCAGCGTTGGACAAGGCCGGTGGCGCGATGCTGCTGACCGCCGACCACGGCAATTGCGAGACGATGATCGACCCGGAAACCGGTGGGCCGCACACGGCGCATACGACGAACCCGGTTCCCGTGGCGCTGATCGGCTGGCCCGAAAAAGTGACCCTGTCGACCGGGCGACTGGCCGATGTCGCGCCGACGCTGCTGGACATGATGGGGCTGCCGCAACCGCCCGAAATGACCGGGCACAGCCTGATCTCGCGGGGCTGAGGATGGGGCGAGCGCGGCGTCTTGCGGCACTGCTTGCGGTTCTGGCCGGGCTGACCGGCGCGCCGGTGCAGGCCGACACGGCGGAAAACGCGCGCGCCGCCGCCCTGTCGCTGCTGTCGGCCATCGACGGGCTGGCCGAGGCCCGGCGCGCACCAGACCAGATCGCGGCGCTGACCGGGGCGATCCAGGCGCATGAGGCCGGCTTGTCGGCCCTGCGTGCCGGATTGCGCGACGCGACCCTGCGCGAGGCGACGATCAACCGCCTGCTGGAGCATCAGCAAAACCAGGTCTCGCGCCTTTTGGGGGCGATGATGGCCGTTGAGCGGATCGAAGGCCCGGTGATGATGGTGCATCCGCAAGGCCCGCTGGCCACCGCGCGGGCCGGCATGATGATGGCCGATCTGGCCCCCGCGATGCAGGCCCAGGCCCAGCGCATCGGCCAAATGGCGCGCGAACTGACCGAATTGCGGCAGTTGCGCGAGATCGCCATCGAGGCGCTGGATACCGGGTTGGTCAGCCTGCAAGAGGCGCGCGCCGAACTCAGCCAGGCGATGGCTGACCGTCGCGACCTGCCGCCGCGTGTTGCCGAGGATGAAACGCGGATGCTGACCCTGCTGGAAAGCGTGCGCACCCTGGAAGATCTGGCAACCGGGCTGGCGCAACGCCCGGCCGGGGTCTCGGCGGATCTGCCGGTGTTCGAGGCCGCGCGCGGTCGTCTGCCGATGCCCGTCGTCGGCAACGTGCTGCATCGCGCGGGTGAAGCCGACGCGGCCGGAATCACCCGACCGGGGTTGGTTGTGGCAACCGAACCGGGCGCGCTGGTGGTCTCGCCCTGGCACGGATCGGTGCGCTATCGCGGGCCCTTGCTGGATTACGGCAACGTGGTGCTGATCGAACCGGGCGAGGGCTGGCTGATCGTGCTGGCGGGACTCGATACGGTCTATCCGCGTGCGGGCGATGTGCTGGCGCAGGGCGATGCGCTGGGCCTGATGCCGGGCAGCGATCGAGGCGGTGACGAGTTTGTGCAAACCGATACGGTAGCGGGGCGCAGCGAAACCTTGTATCTGGAACTCAGAGAGAACGGGCAGGCCATTGACCCCGCCGACTGGTTCGACTTGAGTGAGTGACGACCTTCAGGGGCGAGGGTGCCGGATCACACCGGCCCGGCCCATCGAGACGGGAATGGACAATGAAGAAATATCTTGCGGCGGTTTGTGCGGGCGTTCTGTGTGGGGCCTTGATTTCGACCCAGTGGGCGGGTCCGCTGCTGGCGCAGGAACAGACCGACAACGAGTCGATCTATGAGCAGCTCGACCTGTTCGGCGACGTGTTCGAGCGGATCCGCTCGCAATACGTGACCGAGGCGGAATCGGGCGCGCTGATCGAGGCGGCGATCAACGGCATGCTGAATTCGCTCGATCCGCATTCCAGTTACCTGCCCCCCGAAGATTACGAGGATATGCGCGTGCAGACGCGCGGCGCCTTTGGCGGCCTGGGGATCGAGATCACCCAGCAAGAGGGCTATGTGAGGGTCATCACCCCGATCGATGACACGCCCGCGTTTCATGCCGGCGTCCAGCCCGGCGACCTGATCACCGCGGTTGACGGGGCCTCGTTGCTGGGTCTGACCCTGCCCGAGGCGGTGGACCTGATGCGCGGCCCGGTCGGTTCGGAAATCATCATCACCGTGCTGCGCGAAGGCGTGACCGAACCTTTCGATCTGTCGATCATCCGCGACACCATTCGCATTCGCGCGGTGCGCACCCGGATCGAGGGCAATACCATTGTCCTGCGGGTCACGACCTTCAACGAACAGACCTATGACAACCTGGCCAGCCAGCTTGAAGAGGCAATCGCCGAACTCGGCGGTATCGACGAGGTGCAGGGCGTCGTTCTGGACCTGCGCAACAACCCCGGCGGGCTGCTGTTGCAGGCGATCAGCGTATCCGACGCGTTTCTGGAGCGCGGCGAGATCGTATCGACCCGCGGTCGCAACGAGGCCGAGGGCGAGCGCCACAACGCCACCCCCGGCGATCTGATCCAGGGACGGCCGATGGTAGTGCTGATCAACGGGGGCTCTGCCTCGGCGTCGGAAATCGTCGCGGGCGCGTTGCAGGACCACAACCGTGCGGTGGTTGTGGGCGAGCGCAGCTTTGGCAAAGGCTCGGTCCAGTCGCTGATCCCGCTGCGCGGCAATGGCGCGATGCGTCTGACGACGGCGCTTTACTACACGCCCTCGGGGCGGTCGATCCAGGCGCTGGGCGTTGCCCCCGATATCGTCGTGCACCAGCCGCCGCGCTCGGACGAAGCGGCGCCGCCCGAAGAAACCACGGCGCGCCCGCAGCGCACCGAGGCGGGCCTGCGCGGGTCGCTGCGCAATTCGGAAATCACCGATGACGAGCGCCGCCAGATGGAAGAAGAGGAACGCGCCGCCGAAGAAGTGGCCCGGTTGCGCACCGAGGACTACCAACTGGCCTATGCGCTGGACATCCTGCGTGGGCTGGCCGCGATGAACGGCAACTGAGGGTCGCCAATGACGCCCGAGGCCATCGCCGCGCTGCCCTATCGCCCCAACGTCGGGATCGTGCTGATCAACCATGACGGCCTGATCTTTGCCGCGCAGCGGCTGGACGCGCCCAAACTTCTGGGCCAGCCGGTTGCCGCGTGGCAGATGCCGCAGGGCGGGATCGACGAGGGCGAAGACCCGCGCGCGGCGGCGTTGCGCGAGCTGGAAGAAGAGATCGGCGTGCCGCCCGCCCTGGTGCAGCTGGTGGCCGAGACCCCTGACTGGCTGACCTACGACCTGCCGCTGGACGTGGTGCCGCGAATCTGGAAAGGGCGCTATCGGGGGCAAAAGCAGAAATGGTATCTGATGCGGTTCCTTGGTCGCGACGATCAGATCGACCTGGACCAGGAGCATCCCGAGTTCAGCGAATGGCGCTGGATCGATGCGGACGGGATGATCGAGGCGATCGTACCCTTCAAGCGGGATATTTACCGGCAGGTGGTCGAGGCCTTCCGCGCCCATCTGCGGTGAGGGGTTGGTGCGTGCAAGCACGCACCCTACGGATCTGCCCGCAGCGCCACTGGCGCCGCTTGCAAATTCGGTGTCGAGTCGCTCTTTTCGCTTGCTCCTCCAGTGGCTGTAGATGGGATGACAGGTCGGACATAGCCCCAAAGGATCTGCCATGACCGACGCCGCGCCCCATTTGCGCCCGACACCGATGCTCGATTTCGAGACCCCTGCGATACAGACGCTGATCCATGCCAAAGGGTGGCGCGCCCTGTCCGAGCACGATCGCATTGGCGCGGCCTATGATTTTGTGCGCAACGCCATTCGGTTTGGCTATAACTCCGACGATACTCTGCCGGCATCCGCGGTTCTGCGGGACAGATACGGGCAATGCAACACCAAGGCATCGCTGTTGATGGCGCTGCTGCGCGCCCTGCGTATTCCGTGCCGTTTGCACGGCTTCACCATCGACAAGAGCCTGCAACGTGGTGTGATCCCCGAAGCTGTTTATCCGCTTGCGCCGCACAGCATCCTGCATTCCTGGGTCGATGTCTTGCACAACGGAGCGTGGATTTCCCTGGAAGGGTTCATCCTGGATGAGGCGGTTCTCAACGCGTTGCAGGCCGCCTTTCCGGGCCGCGATGTGCTATGCGCCTACGGCGCGGGGACCGACCGGCTGCAATCGCCTGCGGTTGTCTGGCGCGGGGTCGATACCTTTATCCAGCGCACTGGCATCAATCGGGATCTCGGGCTTTTCGATTCGCCCGATGCCTTTTACGCGGAGCATCGGCAAGCCATGGGCATGACACGGGCATTCCTGTACCGGAACGTGATCCGGCATTGGATGAACCGGCGTGTGTCAGCGATCCGGGCGGGGAAAATCCCGGCGATTCCCGATGCTCCGCGCACACTGGTCCCCGGTTTCACACGGCAGTGATGTCGATCGGGCCGGGCCCGAACAGGGGCGACCCGCGCCATCCTGCCCGAAGGCACTGGACCGCGCGGGCGGAATAGGCGAGTGTCGCGCGGTATTTCACACATGCAGGACCGCGCACGGCAATGAAACTCGGCATCTTCTTTCTGGTCATCGCCTATGTGCTCAGCCAGTTCTACCGCGCGTTCCTGGCGGTGCTCAGCCCGGTCCTGGGGGCCGAGATCGGCGCGATGTCGGACGATCTGGCGCTGTCCTCGGGCCTGTGGTTCCTGACCTTCGCGGCGATGCAGATCCCGGTCGGCTGGGCACTGGATTCGCTGGGGCCGCGGCGCACGGCGTCCTGGCTGTTGGGCATCGCGGGGGGCGGAGGCGCCGCGCTGTTCGCGCTGGCGCAGGGGCCGCTTTACATCCACGCGGCGATGATCCTGATCGGCATCGGCTGTTCGCCGGTGCTGATGGCCAGCTATTACATCTTTGGCCGCATGTATCCCGCGCATGTTTTCGCCACGCTGGCGGGGGCGATCATCGGGTTTGGCACGTTGGGCAACCTGGCCGGGGCCTTTCCGCTGGCCTGGGCCGCCGAGAGCTTTGGCTGGCGCCAGACGGTCGGCGCGCTGGCGGCGGTGACGCTGATCGTGGCCGTGGCGCTGTGGCGCTTCGTCCAGGACCCGCCCGTGGTCGAGGATACCGGCGCAGGAAAGGGCCGGTTGCTGGATATCCTGAAGATCCGCGCGCTGTGGCTGATCTTTCCGCTGATGGCGGTCAATTATGTGCCCGCCGCCGGGATGCGCGGGCTCTGGGCCGGACCGTTCTTTGCCGATGTCTACGGCGCGGATGCGATCGGCATCGGTTGGGTGACGCTGCTGATGGCGCTGGCGATGGTGGCGGGGTCTTTCGCCTATGGCCCGCTGGACCGGCTGCTGAAAACGCGCAAATGGGTGATCCTGACCGGGAACCTTCTGGGTGCGGCCTGTATGCTGACGCTCTGGGCGGTGCCGACGGCAGGGTATTGGACGGCAGCGCTGCTGCTGGCAGGGGTCGGGTTGTTCGGGTCGTCGTTCCCGGTGCTGATCGCGCATGGCCGCAGTTTCTTTCCGCCGCATTTGCTGGGGCGCGGCGTGACCTTGATGAACCTGTTCGGCATTGGCGGCGTTGGCGTCATGCAGACGGTGTCGTCGCGGGTTCATGCCGCCGTGCCGCCTATTCCGCCCGAGGCGCCGTATCAGGCGATATTCTTGTTGTTTGGCGGGCTGCTGCTGCTGGGGTGCGCGGTTTACCTGTTCTCGCGCGACCGCACCGACTGAGCGGGTTTCAACCGCGAGATTCGAGTATTTCTGGCAAGATGAAATCAGAGGGGTCTTTCAGTTTACGCCGATTTGGCGTAAGCGCGCGGGTGTTCGAACTCTGAGGAGAACATGATGGGCTATCGAGTCGTAGTCGTCGGCGCCACGGGCAATGTGGGCCGCGA
>JAGRMK010000209.1 GCA_020441345.1 Paracoccaceae bacterium | reverse complement strand
GCGACGCGCCCGACACACCCGCCACTGTCCCCGCGGGGACAGACCCGGCGCCGCGCCGCGGCCCGATGGCCGCCGCGATCACCGAGAACGCCGAGGCGTTGCGCGAACGCGCCGCGGTCGAGGCTCGCATCCGGTCGGAAAACGACGCGCTGGCGCATGAGTTCGTGCGGCTGCGCGGGCTTGGCCTGCTGGTCGATCTTATCGACCTCGACGCAATCGCCGCCGAGGAACTGACCCGCGACCGCGCGCCGGGCCGGGACGAGGATCTGGACGAACTCAAGGAATCGATCCGCGCGATCGGCCTGTCGAACCCGGTGCGCGTGGTGGCGCGCGGCGCGGGGTTTGAGCTGGTGCAAGGCTATCGTCGCCTGACCGCCTATCGCGAATTGCTGGCCGAAACCGGCGATACCGAGCGCTATGGCCGCATCCCCGCCGGGCTGGTCGCGCCGGGCGAAACCATCGACGCGCTCTATCGGCGCATGGTCGATGAGAACATGGTGCGCCGCGATATCTCCTTTGCCGAGATGGCAGACCTGGCGCGCGCCTATTTCGACGATCCGCAGACCGAGGCGCAGACGCTGGATGCGGCGATTGCCACGCTCTACGGGTCGGCGGCGCGACAAAAGCGCATCTACATCCGCAATTTTGCGCGGCTGCTGGAGACGCTGGACGGGGCGTTGCTGCACGCGGCGCAGATCCCGCGCGCGCTGGGTCTGGCGGTGTGGAAGCGGCTGGACCGCGAGCCGGTCAGCGCCGCGCGCCTGCGCCGTGCCTTGTCCGACGAGCCCGCGCGCGACGCCGAGCGCGAATTGGCGATTCTGCGCGCCTATGCCGAAGCGGGCGCCGAGCCCCAGGCCGCGATGCCCCAGACCCCGGCGCGCAAGCCCGGCGCAAAGACCACGCTTCGGGTGCAACACGGCGCGGCGATTGCGCAATGCACGGCCTCGGACGGGCGCGTCGAACTGCGCCTGCCGCAGGATTTTTCCACCGTGGATCGCGTGCGGCTGGAACGTGCGGTGACGGCATTCCTGGCGGCGCTAGAGGGGTAGCGGCGCTGTCCCCGCGGGGACAGTTTCGCGGCTTTGCCAAACGTTTCAAGCAGATAGATGACAATCTTGCGCCGTCCCCATGGAAACCGGGGGCGGCGCCCCCGTTTCAGCCCCCCGTTTCAGCCCTCGGTTTCGGGCGGCATTTCGGGCGGCGTATCGGGGGCGGGGTTGCGCAGATCCAGACCCTGCGCGCCCATCAAGTCGCGTGCGCGGGTCCGATAGGCTTCGTTCAGATGCTCGGGCACCTCAGGGTCGAATACCTCGGCCAGTTGCGCGATCACCCGGCGATCCTGATCGACGAAGACGCGCGCCAGGCGCTCGGCTTCGGGTGTCGGGGTTCCCAGCGCCTCGAAGGCAGAGCGCCCGGCGCGCACCGAACTGTCAAAGGTCTCGCGGATGATGTCGCGGCACCCGGCGGCATAAAGTTGGTAGACATGACGCCGGTCGCGGGCCCGCGCGATCACGTGCACATGGGGGTGGGCGTGGCGCAGATAAGTGACAAGCGCCGTCGTCTGCGCCGGGTCGTCGATGGCGACCACCACCAGCGCCGCGTCGTCGATCCCGGCCGCGTGCAGCAGGTCGGGGCGCGTCGCATCGCCGTAGAAGGCGCGCACGCCAAAGGCGCGCAGCATCTCCAGTTGTGCGGCGGAATGGTCCAGCACGGTTGTCTTGTGCCCCGCCGCCAGCAGCATCCGGTTGACGATGCCGCCGAACCGCCCGTGCCCGGCGATGATCACGCCGCCGGGTTCGGGGATCGTGTCGGGGTCCTGGGTCCGGGGTGTGTCATAGCGCGGGCGAATCACCCGGTCATAAAGAATGAACAGCCCCGGCGTGATCATCATCGACAGGGTCACGATCAGCGTCAGGCGCGGCGCGATCTCGGGCGGAAGCACGGTGTTGGCCAGCGCGAAGGAAATCAGCACAAAGCCGAATTCGCCCGCCTGCGCCAACGCCAGCCCCAGCAGCCAGCCCTGCGCGCCGCGCACCCGGAACACCCGCGCCAGCCCCAGCAGCACCGCCGCCTTGACCGCCATCACCGCCAGCGTCAGAGCCAGGATCGGCAGAGCCTCGGACGCCAGCAGGCCAAAGTCGATGCTGGCGCCGACGGTCATGAAGAACAGGCCCAGCAGCAACCCGCGGAACGGGTCGATATCGCTTTCCAGCTCGTGCCGGTATTCGCTGTTGGCCAACACCACGCCGGCCAGAAACGTGCCAAGCGCCGGCGACAGCCCGACCAGCGTCATCAACAGCGCGATACCGACAACGAACATCAACGCGGTGGCAACGAAGATCTCGCGCAGCCGCGCCTGGGCGATGAACCGGAACACCGGGCGCGTCAGGAACATGCCGCCCGCGATCACCGCGCCGATCGCCGCCAGCGTGACCAGCGCGACCTGCCAGCCGGCCAGCCCGGCAACAAGCGACAGCCCGCCGCCGTGGCCGTCCTCTGCCGGGTGGGGTGTGGCGCCGATCAGGTCAGGCATCGCCAGCAGGGGCACCAGCGCCAGGATCGGGATCACCGCGATGTCCTGGAACAGCAGCACCGAGAAACTGGCCTGCCCGCCGTCGCCTTTCATCAGCCCCTTTTCGGTCAGCGTCTGCAAGGCAATCGCGGTCGAGGACATCGCCAGGATCAGGCCGATCGCCACCGCAAGCCGCCAGTCCAGCCCCAGCGCCATCGCCCCCGCCGCCAGAAGCGCCGCGGTCAGCGCCAGTTGCAACCCGCCCAGGCCCAGCAGCCGGTGCCGCATCGACCAGAGCATCCTGGGTTCCAGCTCGAGCCCGACCAGAAACAGCATCATGACCACGCCGAACTCGGCAAAATGCTGGATCGACACCACATCGACATGCAGCAGCGCCAGCGCCGGGCTGATCGCGATTCCGGCGATCAGATAGCCCAGCACCGA
>JAGRMK010000208.1 GCA_020441345.1 Paracoccaceae bacterium | reverse complement strand
GCAGCCGGTTCCAGATCGGCGGCCCCGCGGGGGCGTTCATCGTGCTGGTTGCCGCGACGGTCACACAGCACGGTATCGGCGGCATGATCCTGGCGACGTTGCTGGCCGGGCTGCTGATGATCGCCATCGGCACCTTCCGGCTGGGCAATTACATCCGCTTCATTCCCTACCCGGTAACGATCGGCTTTACCGCCGGCATCGCCGTGATCATCTTTTCCAGCCAGATCAAGGATCTTCTGGGCCTGACTCTGGTTGCGCCCGAACCCGGCCCGCTGCTGGAAAAACTGCCGGTCATCTGGCACAGCCTGCCCAGCGCCAATCCGGTGACCATCGCCCTCGCCGCCGCGACGGTCCTGATCATCGCCGGCCTCAAACGCCTTGCGCCGCGCGTGCCGTCGCTTCTGGCCGCCGTGGCCGCCGCGACGCTGGCCACCTCGCTGCTGGCCCTCGACACGCCGACCATCGCCTCGACCTTTGGCGCGGTTCCGGCGGGTCTGCCCCTGCCCAGCCTGCCGCCGGTCAGCTGGTCGCTGCTGATCGCGGTCCTGCCGAACGCGATCAGCTTTGCCTTGCTGGGGTCCATCGAGGCGCTGCTGTCGGCCGTCGTCGCGGATTCGATGAGCGGCCAGCGCCACGACTCGAACATGGAGCTGATCGCGCAGGGCGTGGCGAATATCGCCTCGGGGGTGATGGGCGGCATGGTCGCCACCGGCACCATCGCCCGCACCGCAACCAATGTGCGCGCCAATGCCCACAGCCCCGTGGCGGGAATGCTGCACGCGCTGTTCGTGCTGGCGTTCATGATGATCGCCGCGCCGCTGGTCGGGCTGATCCCGCTGGCCAGTCTTGCCGGGCTGCTGGCCACCGTTGCCTGGGGCATGATCGAGCGCCATGCCATCGTGACCTTGCTGCGCTCATCGCGCGAGGATGCGATCGTGTTGGCGGCGACGCTGCTGCTCACGGTGTTCCGCGATCTGACCGAGGCCATTGTGGTCGGTTTCGCTTTGGGGTCCGTGCTGTTCATCCACCGCATGTCAAAGGCCGTGGGCGTGCAGGCCGTCACGCCCGACCCCGACGATGCCACGCCGCAACCCAGCGGCCTGAGTCGTAGCGACGAGATCCTCGTCTATCGCATCCAGGGCGCGTTCTTCTTTGGCGCGGCGACCTCGGTCGGTGTGGTGCTGGAACGCATCGCCGATACCCACCGCGCGCTGGTGATCGACTTTTCGCAAGCCGCGCTGGTCGATTCGACCGCCATTCAGACCGTGGGCACGCTGGTGCGCAAGGCACGGGGGCGCGGCGTGCTGGTGGTTCTGACTGGCGTGACCCCCGCCTTGCAAACGCAATTTTCCGCGCATGAGTTGCGCCCGCCCGCCGTGCTGTTCGAGCCCGATATCGCGCAGGGTGTGCAGCGGGCGCGCGGCCTGTTGCTGGGTCCGTCCGGCCCTGATCCGATGGCCGCATCCGCCGCGCCCGAGGCAGTCACCGGGCCCGCCCGTTGACCAACCCGGCACAAGCCCCTATGCACCGGCTGACGGCCCCCGTCTGGCCGCCCGGACCCGGTGAGACCTGATGTCGTCCCCTTCGACCCAACCGCAAGCCGCCACGCCCAGCGCCTCGGCAACCCGCGTCCTGCTCAACGAGGGGAACGCGCTGCTTGCCCTCGCGAAGGCGCTGCCCGCCGATTTCGATGCCGCGGTGCGTCTGATCCTGAACACCAGGGGGCGCGTGATCCTGTCGGGGATGGGCAAGTCGGGGCATATCGCGCGCAAGATCGCNNGCGACGCTGGCCTCGACCGGATCGCCGGCGTTCTACGTCCACCCCGCCGAGGCAAGCCACGGCGACCTGGGCATGATCACCCCGGACGATGTCTGCCTGGTCATCTCGAACTCGGGCGAGACCACCGAGTTGAGCGATCTCCTGGCGTATTGCCTGCGCTTCGAAATCCCGGTCATCGGCATATCCAAGCGCGAGGACTCGACATTGATGCGGGCCGCCACCCTGCGCTTGACCCTGCCCGATATCGAGGAAGCCTGCGCGCTGGGCATGGCGCCCACCACCTCGACGACCCTGACCCTGGGTCTGGGCGACGCGCTGGCGATCGCGGTGATGGAACAGCGCGAGTTCCGCCCCGAACATTTCCGCAGCTTCCACCCCGGCGGGCGGCTGGGCGCGCAACTGGCCAAGGTCACGCAGCTCATGCACACCGGCGACAGCCTGCCGCTGGTCCCCCGTGAGGCACCGATGGCCGACGCGATCCTGCGGATGACCGAAAGCGGATTTGGCATCACCGGCGTCACCGACACGGATGGCACGCTGATCGGCGTCATCTCGGACGGAGACCTGCGGCGCAACATGGTCGGCCTGCTGGATCGCACCGCCGGTCAGGTCGCTACCCGCGCGCCGGTCACCGTCGCCCCCACCACCGCCGCGGCCGAGGCCGTGGCCCTGATGAACAAGCGCAAGGTCTACGCGCTGTTCGTCGTCGAAACCGACCGCAAGCCCGTGGGGGTCTTGCGTCTGCATGACTGCCTGCGCGCCGGCGTCGTCTGATCGGAGCCCCCTCATGTCCCAGACCATCGTCACCATTGGCGACATCCCGGTCGGCGGCGCGCATCCTTTCGCGCTGATCGCCGGGCCCTGCCAGCTCGAATCCCTCGACCACGCGCGCGCCATGTGCGCAGGCATCCTGCAAGCCTGCGAACCCACCGGCACACGGCTGATTTTCAAGGGCAGCTACGACAAGGCCAACCGCTCGTCGATCGGCACCCAGCGCGGGCTGGGCATGGACAAGGGGCTGGAGATCCTGGCCGCGATCCGAGACGAATTCGGCGTGCCGGTGATCACCGACGTGCACGAACCCTGGCATTGCGC
>JAGRMK010000207.1 GCA_020441345.1 Paracoccaceae bacterium | reverse complement strand
GTCTGCGACCTCGCCCGACAGGACGAAATACATGTTGGTAAAGTCGATGCCGCCGGTGAACAGCCCGACGAAGGGGTTGATCAGATCGCCGACCAGCGAACTGACGATCGCGGTAAAGGCCGCGCCGATGATGATCCCGACGGCCANNGGCCATGTCCATGACATTGCCGCGCGCGATGAAGCTTTTGAATTCGTTCAGCATGTGTGTTCCCCTTTGTCCCGTTTCCGCGCCCGGAGGCGGCGCGCCCGGTCTGATCGCGCCTTGAACGTCGCCGCCGAAGCTGTTTACCTGTGCGTGCCTGATTAGACGCCCGTGATCGGGCTCTTTTCAAGGTGAAACTCGTGGAACGTTTCCCCGGAGCCCCCATGCCGAACCTGCCCGATCATCCCGTCACGCGCCGCTGGCCTGCCCGCAATCCCGCAGTGTTGCAGCTTTATTCCCTGCCGACACCCAACGGCGTGAAGATTGGCGTCGCGCTGGAGGAACTGGGCCTTCCCTATGAGGCGCATCTGGTGAATTTCGGCACCGATGACCAGTTCACGCCCGAATTTCTGGCTCTGAACCCCAACAACAAGATTCCGGCGATCCTGGATCCAGACGGGCCCGGCGGTCAGCCGATCGCGCTGTTTGAAAGCGGTGCGATCCTGCTCTACCTGGCGGACAAGACCGGCAAACTGATGCCGCGCGATCCCGTCGCGCGCTGGCACACGATCCAGTGGCTGATGTGGCAGATGGGTGGTGTCGGGCCGATGTTCGGGCAGCTTGGCTATTTCCACAGCTTCGCCGGCAAGGAGATCGAGGACAAACGCCCGCACGAACGCTACCGCGCCGAGGTGGAGCGCCTGCTCAAGGTGCTCGACGGACAACTGGCGGGGCGCGACTGGGTAATGGGTGACGACTTTACAATCGCCGACATCGCCATCGCGCCCTGGGTGCGCACGCTTTTGACGCATTACCAGGCCGAGGGTCTGGTCGGCTGGCAATCGCTGCGTCATGTGCCTGCGTGGTTCGACCGGTTCATGGCCCGCCCCGCGGTCCAGCGTGGCGTCAACGTTCCGCCCCGACCCTGAGCGACGCGCCGCAGCCGGGCGTGGCGTGAAAACCCGGCGCCTGCGGCAAGTTGGAACGAAGCGGACCGTGCCATTGCAATGCCCCCTGCCGCTGTGGCAAGAGAGGGCGACAGACCCAGACGGAGCTCATTCGATGCCTGATTTCGCTGCTCGCCGGACCGTGATGGTCGACACGCAGGTGCGCCCTTCGGATGTGACCAAACTGCCGATCATTGATGCCATGCTGACGATTCCGCGTGAGCGGTTCGTGCCCGGGCCGATGGCAGAAGCTGCCTATGTCGGTGAAAACCTGCATCTCGGCGGCGGTCGCATCCTGCTGGAGCCGCGGACATTGGCGAAAATGCTTGATGCTCTGGACATCAAACCGACTCATCTGGTGCTCGATATCGCGCCGGCGACCGGCTATTCCAGCGCGGTCATCGCACGTATGGCCGAGGCCGTGGTCGCGGTGGAACCTGATTCGGCGCTGGCCGATGATGCCGAGGCTGCGCTGGAAAGCGTCGGTGCCAGCAATGTCGTTCTGGAACGCGGCGCGGCGGCGGCAGGGGCCGCGGAACACGGTCCCTATGATGCGATCATCGTCGAAGCCGGAGTCGAGGTTGTGCCCGATGCTCTGGTCGCCCAGCTCAAGGATGGCGGACATTTCGTTGCATTGTTCCTCGACGGCCATCTGGGAACCGTGCGCCTGGGCGTGAAAAGCGCCGGGGTGATCCGCTGGCGCGATGTGTTCAATGCCGGGGCACCGGTTCTGGACGGATTCTCGGCCGAGCGCGCCTTCGCGCTCTGAACCCGGTGCCGTCCCTGACGGGGCGGCCCTGAGGGCAACCCCCGGGGGGGGCGATTGCCGCGTACAGCAAAGGGGGGCGCAATGGGCGTTCTGTTGAAGGTTCGATCAGCCGCGATCTGTGCGGCGCTGAGCGGTTTGTGCGCCCTGCCGGTGCAGGCCGACACGCTGGCCGACGCATTGGTCGCCGCCTATCGCAACTCCAATCTGCTGGAACAGAACCGCGCCTTGCTGCGCGCGTCGGATGAAGACGTGGAACAGGCTATCGCCGATATCCGGCCGGTGGTCCAGTTCATCACCACCGCGCTGACCAATACGGACGACTTGCCGGATTATTATCTCGGGTTTGAGCTTTCGGCGACGATGACGCTGATCGATTTCGGTCGTGGCCACATGGCGATCGAGGCGGCACATGAACAGGTTCTTTCGACCCGGGCCGGGTTGATCACGGTCGAGCAGAACGTGTTGTTCGATGCCGCGCGGGCCTATCTGAATCTGTTCACCGAATTGCAATCCGTGGATCTGCAACGCAACAGCGTGACGGTGATTTCCGAACAATTGCGTGCCGCGCGCGAGCGGTTCGAACTGGGCGATTCGACGCGCACCGATGTCGCTATCGCCGAAGCCCGTCTTGCCGCGGCGCGGTCGGGGCTGGCCGCGGCCGAAGGCAACGCCGCCGTCGCGCGCGAGCAATACAATCTCGTCGTCGGTCAGTATCCGCGCGGCTTGTCGCAGCCGCCGCGCCTGCCGCGTCTGCCGTCGTCGCTGGAAGCCGCGCAGGATATCGCGCGGCGCAACCATCCGGCGATCACCCAGGCGCAACATCAGGTCAATGCCGCCGATATCGTGTCCGAGGTCGCGCGCACCCAGCGTTACGGAACGGTAACCGGGAGTCTGTCGGCGGAACTGTCGCGGACGCGCACCGCCGCCGGTGCATCCGACACCTCGGACCTGACCGCCTCGATGCGCTACGCGGTTCCTCTCTATTCCGGTGGGCGGCTGAATTCGGTCGAGCGTCAGTCCGTCGCCCGAGGCCAGGCCGCGCGCGCCAGCCTGCATCAGTCGGTGGCGATCGTGCAGCAAGCCGTGGCGGCCAACTGGGCCCAGTTGCAGGTTGCGCGGTCGCAATTGTCGGCGAGCGGTCTGCAGATCGAGGCGTCGCAATCCGCTTATGATGCGGTCCGCGCCGAGGTCGAGCTGGGGTCACGGACGACGCTGGATCTGTTGAATGCCGAACAGGAGCTGCTGGATGCGCGGTCGTCGCGAATCCAGGCCGCCGCAGGGGTGCAGACCGCAGCCTATGCCTTGTTGAACTCGATGGGGCAGATGACCGTGACATCGCTGGGACTGGGCATTCCGACCTATGATGTCGAGGCCTATTCCAGCGGGTTGCGCGGCGCGGGCCGGTCCGCGGCCCCGTCCGAACAATCCATCCGGCTGGATCGGATCCTCGGGCGCATGCCGGCAAACTGAGACAACTTGCCGGGATCGACGGTTGTTTCCGCGCCCGTCCGCAGGTATCCTGCGACAAAACCGGGCAGAGGTGCAGGCATGTCAGACGCTATGACCAATCGAGAGATCGAGGATGTTCTGACCTCGATCCGCAGACTGGTGGCCCAGGAGGGCACGCGCCCGACCGATGCCGGACGGCTTGTCCTGACCGAAGACCAGCGGGTCAGCGTGGCAATCCCGGTCGCGCCGGATGCGGATCCGCAAGCGCCTGATGCGCACGGGTCGGGCCCGGACGGTGCGGACAGCACCGCAAGGGCCGGGCGCCGGACCTCGCTGGCAGCTCAGGACATGACCTTGCCGGAACCCGATTTCGGTAAGCTGGAAGCAACGATTGCGGAACTCGAGGCGGCGGTCTCGGCCAGCGGCGAAACCTGGGATTCGGAGGCTGGCAGCGACGAGGCCCCGCGCCCGTCGAATGTCACCGATCTCTATGGCCGGTTGAGTTTCGTTCACCGCGAAAAACCCGCTGGCAACGATGCCGCGGGTTCGGAGCCAGGTCGCGTGACCGATCCCGACGCATCCGCCGATTCCGCATCCCGTGTTGAGCAGGACGCCGGAGTGACGGCGGATTCCGAAGCCGAAACCGCGTCGGTCCGTGACCCGGCTACGCAAGCGGGCGCCCAGGACGACAGTCTGCAGGCCGCGACCGAGCGAGCACCCGAAGACGAATCCGAACCGGAAGACGCCACGCCTGCCGCCGATCCGGCGCCGGCCTCGGACCTTGCCCCGATGGCGTTTACGTCGGCACGGCCCGCGCCCGGTGGCGGCGCAGGCGCGCAGGCAGAGATCTATGGCGCAGGATCCGGTGGCGCGGCGTTCGGCTATGACGATGATGCGATTGAGGATGCCGAGCCCGCCGAGCCCGCCGAAGACGACACGATCCTGGATGAAGCCGCACTCAGGGCGCTTGTGGCGCAGATCGTCCGTGAGGAGCTGCACGGCCAACTCGGCGAACGTGTCACCCAACAGGTGCGCAAACTGGTGCGCACGGAAATCGCCAAGGCGCTGGAAGATCGCGATTTTCTTTGACCACCAGGCTTTTTGTAGGCGGAAATCCGGTGGCCGAGCAGAGCAGGGCCGGTGCCATGGGGCATCGAGCCCCACGGCGCCGGGTGGGGCCAGCCCCACACCCCGCTCAGGGGGTTTTCCACCCCCTGAGATCCCCCGAGAGTATTTCACGGCAAGATGAAGCCCGGACAGCCCCGGGGGGCGGTGCAGGCCAGAGGTTTAGGCCTTGACCGCGCCCGGGAATGGCGAGACCTTGCGCGCGCCTTGAAGGATTGCGGACCCGATGACTGGCACCACACGCCCCTTTGCGGGGTTCGAATGGATGATCGCCTGGCGCTATTTGCGCGCACGCCGTGCCGAGGGCGGGGTGAGCGTGATGACCTGGATCTCGTTGATCGGGATTGCGCTGGCGGTATTCGCGCTGATCGCGACCCTGGCGGTGCGATCCGGGTTTCGGTCTGAATTCGTGGATACGGTTCTGGGTGCGAACGCCCATGCGACGGTGTATTATTCGGCTTCGGTCACGCCCTCGGGGCAATTGACGCGGACGATTGACGATTACACCGCGCTGGCGGATCGGCTTGCCGCCGTGCCCGGCGTGACGCGCGCCGCGCCGCTGATCAAGGGACAGGTCATGGCCAGCCACGACGGGCGCAACGCCGGGGTCGAGGTGTTCGGCATCGCGCAGGAAGATCTGCTGGCCATTCCGCGCATCGCGTCCTCGGATCGGGCGCGCGGCGACATCGACCGGTTCGCCGAGGGGATCGCCATCGGCGAGGGCGTGGCGCGCGAGTTGAACGCGCGAGTCGGGGACCGGATCCGGGTCATCTCGCCCGAGGGGGTGCAGACTGCCTTTGGCACCTCGCCTCGGATCAACGCCTATGAAGTGGTCT
>JAGRMK010000012.1 GCA_020441345.1 Paracoccaceae bacterium | reverse complement strand
GTTCCGCCGCCCATCAGGTCGTTACCTTCGCCGCCGAACAGCTGGTCGTTGTCGGCGCCGCCATCGATGGTGTCGTCGCCATAGCCGCCGTAAATGAAATCGTCGCCGCCATAGCCCAGCGCCATCGACCCGTCATTGTCGAACGTATCGCCATCCGCATCGCTATAGCCCGAGCCGATCACGTCGCTGGCCCCGGTCCCGTCGACGATCCCGTTCGGCGCGCCAGTCAGGGTGACCGGGTCGTCGTTGTTGAAATCCGTCACCAGGATCACCGGCGAGGCGCCATCGACCGACGTATCGGTGATCTCGATCGATTCGATGACCGGCAGGCCTCCGGTGCTGTCAGGGAAGATCGCAACGCTGGTCGTCAGCCCGGTGCCGGTATCGGTCAGGGTCAGGACCACCATCTTGGTCGTCGTTGTCGTGCTGCCTCCGGCGCCGTCACTGTGCGTGACCAGGGCCTCGTGGGCATCCATCCCGCTGACGGTCAGGGTTCGACCGGAGATCGTGATCGTGTCTCCTGCCGCCAATTCGCCGGTATCCGACGTTGTGGTCAGCGAAATCGCATCCTGCACCGTGACCAGTTCACCGGTTGCCGGGGTCCAGGTATCGCCGACCAGGGGGCTGGGGCCGGTACCAAAGCTCAAGAAGATGACGTCATTGATCGTGGTGGTCAAAGGCATGGTTTACGCTCCTGCTCAACGTACAAAGGGGTCTGGCCCAAAGTCGTAGCCCGGTAATTTGCGCTTTGTCGGTCGGAAATGCGGCAATTGTCGGGCGGATGGAAACAAGCGCGCCAGTCAGGCCGATTGTTCACGTCAGATCCATGCTCGCCTTGCAATGACGCACCATGAAGTCGATGAACCGCTGCACCTTGGGGTCTTGCAGCTTGCGGTGCGGATAGAGGCAGCCGAAGACCGACGGCTGGGGCGGCGTGGCGCTCAGCACCTCGACCAACGCGCCACTGTCGAGATGCGCCGCGACCTCGAACCGGGGTTTGTTGACGATCCCGCGACCGTCCAGCGCCCAACCCAGCAGAACATCGCCCTCATCCGCGTCGTAACGCCCTCCGACCTCCAGCTTCAGCGGGCCGTCGGGGGTGTCCAGCATCCAGAAATACTCGGGCGAGCGCGGAAAACGCAGCAACAGGCAATTGTGCCCCTGGTCCAGCAGATCCTGCGGATGCTGCGGCATGCCGTGCCGCGTCAGATATTCGGGTGCCGCACAGAGCACGCGCGGGCAATCGGCGATCTTGCGCAACTTGAGAGTGGAGTCGCGTGGCGTGCCCAGAAAGAACGCGACATCCAGCTCTTCCTCGAACAGGTCCACACGGCGATCGGAAAGCCGCAGCCGCACCTCGACCTCGGGGAAGGCATCGCAGAACCGTGGCACCAGCGGCGCGATCAACCGCCGCCCGACACCCAGCGGCGCCGTCACCCGAACCGTGCCACGCGGTCGCCCCGCGAAACCGGCAAGCGAGGCCTCGGCCTCGTCCAGCGCAGCGACCACGGTGCGCGCCTGATCGTAGAACATGCGCCCGGCTTCGGTCGGCACCAGCTTGCGCGTCGTGCGATTGAGCAACCGCGTGCCCAGCCGCGCTTCCAGTTGCTTGATCCGTTTCGAGGCCACGGCCGGGGTCAACCGCAAATCGCGGCCGCCCGAGGTGATCGACCCCAGTTCAACCACCCGCACGAAAACCTTGATGCTTTCCAGATAGGACACGGCGTTCTCCTGTCCGATTCGTTGACAATAGCCGCGAATTCAGCGCTGATTTTCAACGTGTGGAACAAACAGTCAAACTCTATTCGCCATAGGTTCGCAGGGGTGCCGGGCTTATGGTCGCCCGCGTCGGCGCGAATCGTCCGCACGCAAGGAGAGTCTCATGTCCGAACGAATGCTGCGTGGCCGGGTGCTGAGCTTTCGCCGCGAACCCCGCGGGCCCGCCGATCTGGACGCCCTCGACTGGTTCGAGGACGGCGCGGTCCTGATCCGGGGCGGGGTGATCCTGGCCTGCGGCGATTTCACCGATGTCCAGGCCCGCGCTCCCGGCGTTGCGATTGTCGATCACCGACCGCATCTGATCACGGCAGGCTTCATCGACGCGCATCTGCATTTTCCGCAGGGTCAGATCGTCGCCTCCTGGGGTGAGCAACTGCTGGACTGGCTCAACACCTATACCTTTCCCGCCGAAACCCGCTTTGCCGACCCCGACCACGCGCGGCGCATGGCCGCGTCGTTTTTCGACTTGCTGCTGGCCCATGGCACGACCACGGCATCGGCCTTCTGTTCGGTGCACTCCGTTTCGGTCGATGCCTATTTCGCCGAGGCCGAGGCACGCGGCCTGCGGATGCTGGGCGGCAAGGTGATGATGGACCGCAACGCACCCGAGGCCCTTCGCGATACGCCGCAAACCGCCCATGACGACAGCGCCGCGCTGATCCACCGCTGGCACGGGCGGGGCCGCGCGCTCTATGCCATCTCACCCCGCTTTGCGATCACTTCGACCCCGGCCCAGATGGAAGCGGCGCAGGCGTTGATCGCCGCCCATCCCGATTGCCATGTGCAAACCCATCTGAGCGAAAACACCGCCGAAATCGCGCTCGCCTGCGCGCTGTATCCCGAGGCCGATGGGTATCTCGACATCTACGCCCGCCACGGGATGCTGGGGCCCAAGGCTTTGCTGGGCCATGCGATCCACCTCAGCGACCGCGAACGCGCGATGATCGCCGAGACCGGGTCGCATCCGGTCCATTGCCCCACCTCCAACCTGTTCCTGGGATCGGGCTTGTTCGACGGTGCGGCGCTGACGGCCGCAGGAGCCACCAGCGGCCTTGCCACCGACATCGGCGCGGGCATGAGCTGGTCGATGCTGCGCACGGCGGGTGCAGCCTATACCATCGCACAATTGCAGGGCCAGCGCCTCGACCCGCTGCGCGCCCTGTGGTGGATCACGCGCGGCAACGCCGAGGTGCTGGGACTCGTGGACAGGATCGGCACGCTTGCCCCCGAAACCGAGGCGGATATTGTCGTTCTCGACAGCCGCGCAACGCCCGAGCTTGCGCTGCGGATGGGGGCCGCGACCGACCTCAAGGACGAACTCTTTGCGTTGATGATCCTCGGCGACGACCGCGCGGTGGTGGAAACCTACGCCGCCGGCAACCCGGTCAAGCCGCGCCCCTGACCCCCTCTTTACTCTTCAAATATCCCGGGGGGCCGCCAACGGCGGCGGGGCAGAGCCCCACCATGCCCCGCCCCGACCCGCGCCGCGTTCACTCAGCTGAAGAACGATTCGCGCACCAGTGCCTCGCGCGGGCCGTCTGGGGCATGGACCAGAACCGTCGTGCCCGCGTCCCAATGCGTCATGCGGATCATGGCGATGGCCACATTCGTCCGGTGATCGGGCGACCAGGCCGCCGATGTCACCTGCCCCACGCGGCGCCCCTTGTCGTCGGTCACGGTCCAGGCTTCCAGGCAGGGCGGAACGGCGGCGCCGTCGATGGCCAGCGCGCGTATTTGCCGGATCGGCCCTTCCTTGGCGACGCGCAGCAGGGCATCGCGGCCGACGCAGCCAATCGCGGTCATGGTGTTGCAGAACTTGCCCAGCCCCGCCTCGTGCGGCGTGTTCTCGCGCGTCATGTCGTTGCCGTAGCTCAGCAGCCCGCCTTCGATCCGCTCGATCAGGTTCGGACAACCGGCGTGGACATCCATACCCCGACCGGCTTCCATCAGGACATTCCACAAGGGCATGCCCAGATGCGTGCCCTCGACATAGATCTCGAACCCGCCCTGCCGCGAATAGCCCGACCGCGCGATCAGCATCGGCGCGCCCTGGAACTCGAACCAGCCAAAGCGAAAGAACCGCACATCGCGGATCGCATCGCCGAATACCGCCGCCATCAGATCGTCGGCGCGCGGCCCCTGCACGGCCAACGGAGAGACATCGGGTTCCTCGACCATGACATCCAGCCGCATGCCCCAGACTATGCCCTTGATCCACAACAGCAGGTCGCTGTCCGCGATCGAGATCCAATAGCGATCCTCGGCCAGCTTCACCGCCACCGGATCATTCAGCATACCGCCCGTCTCATCGACCATCGGCACGTAATAGCACTGCCCCGGCGTCATTTTGCGCAGATCGCGCGGTGTCAGCATCTGCACCAGGCGCCCGGCATCGGGGCCACGGATTTCAACCTGCCGTTCACAGGCCACATCCCAGACCTGCACCGCGGTTTTCAGGTGGTGATAATCCTCCTGCACCGAGCGAAAGATCGTCGGCAGAAGCATGTGGTTGTAGATCGTGTAGGCCTTGACTCCGGCGGCCTCGACACCCTCCGAGAACGGGGTGCGCCGCAACCGGCGGGACGGGGAAAGAAGGCTGGGCTGCATGGCGCACTCCTGTTGCTTGGGTCCAGTCTGGACCGCGAGCCTAGGGTGGCGCCGGGGCTGTGACGGTCAATTTCCGACCTGTGCATGTCGCGGGCGACGGCATGACGCAACGTCGGATGAAGGCCGATCCAGCAACGGCAGCCATGCAAAAAGGCCCCGCCGGAAGCGGAGCCTTCACGCAAACGCAAATCGCTGGTCTCAGGCGGCAGCGGCCGCAGCAGCCTTGGCGATGTCTTTCTTGATCGTCAGCGCGCGCGGCGACAGTTCGATGTCCTTGGCTTTGGCCAGGAACGCATCCAGCCCGCCCCGGTGATCGACCGAACGCAGCGCAGCGGCCGAAATCCGCAGCTTGTAGGTCTTGCCCAGCGAATCGGACGCCAGCGTCACGTCCACCAGGTTCGGCAGAAAACGGCGACGCGAACGGTTGTTGGCGTGGCTCACGTTGTTCCCGCTCATCGGGCCTTTACCGGTCAATTCGCAACGGCGCGACATGGCATTTTCCTCGTTCTCATTTCATGCGAGCGCCCGAGGCGCCGACACCATAAAAGGGCGCCACACCAGCAGCACCCGAAATCTCGTGGGGCGTCTTAGGCGGAATCGCCCCCCCCGTCAAGGGTCAAGCCATCGCTTTGCAGCGACGCCAGCATCACCCGAGCGGCGGCGCTGGCGGCGGTCTCGCCCTTTGCCACGGATTCGGCAAAGGCGTCCATCCGCGACCGGGCCTGCGGCGTGTCGAGCCGCGCCAGCAAGGCCTGGCGCACCTCTTGCGCGAACCAGTGCCGGGCCTGCTGTGCGCGCCGCGCCTGCCAATGCCCCTGCTCCCGTCGCCAGTCGCTGAGCGCGGTGATTTCGCCCCAGACGGCGTCCAGCCCCTTTTCCTCCAGCGCCGATGCGGTCATCGCCTTGGGAAAACCCGGCGCGTCCTGTGGGCGCTTGCGCAACAGCCTGAGCGCCCCCGCGTAATCGGCGCAGGTGCGTGTTGCCGTGGCCTTCAGGTCGCCATCGGCCTTGTTGACGACGATCAGGTCCGCCGCTTCCATGATGCCGCGCTTGACGCCCTGCAATTCGTCGCCGCCCGCCGGCGCCAATAGCAGAACGAACACGTCCGACAATTCCGCGACCACGGTTTCCGACTGGCCGACGCCCACCGTTTCGATCAGTACGACATCGAAACCCGCCGCCTCGCAGAGCGCCACGGCCTCGCGGGTGCGGCGCGCTACGCCGCCCAGATGCGTCTGGCTGGGCGAAGGGCGGATGAACGCGCCCGGCATCCGTGACAGGCGTTCCATCCGCGTCTTGTCGCCCAGGATCGAGCCGCCCG
>JAGRMK010000206.1 GCA_020441345.1 Paracoccaceae bacterium | reverse complement strand
CGGTCACGGTCGAGTCCATGCGCTTTGTCACCGAGGTCAGGTAGACATGCCCGTTGTTCGGGTCGGTCAGATACAGGTCCGCATCGACGCCGATGATCATCAGCGCATCGGTTCCCAGTTCATTGGCCAGAGCCGCCGAGCCCAGACCGACCGGACCGGCCACCGGCATCANNNGCGCCCTCGTCATAGAGGTTCTGGGCAAAGGCGCGCCCGTCGTCGAGCGATTCGAAGTTGTTGGTGAACAGCCCTTCGCGGGTTTCCGGGTTCCAGCCGAGAACGGTCACTTCGGTTCCATGCTGCGCGTTGTAATACATCGCACCGCGATAGAAACCGTCCATGAAGATCGTCACCGGCGGAATGTTGATACCGCCAAAGGTGCCCAGCGACCCGGTTTCGGTCATGCCGGCGGCCAGATAGCCCGCCAGGAACGCCGCCTGATCGGTCGCATAGACTTGACCCAGCACGTTCGGGATCGTCGGATCATAGGCATAGTCAACGATCGAGAACGCCTGATCGGGGTTCGCCATCGCCGCTTCCTGCGTCGCGTCGCCCAAGAGGAAACCGACGGTGATGATGATGTCGCAGCCGCCGTTTACCAGCGAGTTGATATTCGCCTCATAGTCGGTTTCTGCCTGCGATTCCAGGAAGCGCACATCGACGCCCAGGCTTTCCTGTGCGTTGAGCGCGCCCTGCCATGCAGTCTGGTTGAAGCTGTTGTCGTCGATGCCGCCGGTGTCGGTCACCTGGCAGGCGGTAAAGGCAGAGGCAGCGGTGCCAGCCGCGAGCGCGGTCATCATCACCGCGGGCATGAGGGCCTTCTTGAAGTTGAGCATGGCAGTTCCTTTCCTGTTGTCCTGTTGTGTCTGGATCTGCCACGCATTCACGAGCCGTCTTTCGATTCGGTCGCAAGCGGCAGTCCTGGGTGGATACTCTAGACCGATCTCGTGGCGCAAAGTGAGGTTTTTTATCAGTTTAGGTCGAGCTTTTTGGCATCGAGGATGATCTGGATCAAGGCTGTGGCGTTGGTGGCTTGGCGCTTACCCGACGTAAATCGCGGGGCGTTCCGGATGGCGCCGATCAAGGAAATGGCGCAACAGGCGCGCTCCTGCCACCCCGCATCCGGTCGGTGAACGGGAAATGTGGTGCGGCATGGTGCGCTCTGACGGGCTGTTTCGGCAGGTGTTTGCCGGCTGCCGGCTGCTTGTGCCCAGAGAATCCAGTCGACCACATGGATAATCCCGAGCGTATTGGATATGGAATGCGCAATCTGCCCGGCCGCGTGAGTCCCGGTGCCTGGGCAGGCCTTCATTGGCGGCGCGGATGTTGGCGCATCGGTGCTCGTCGGGCTTGTGCTCTGGTGCCGGGGCACCCCGAGGCAGGACGCGGGATTGCTCAGAGACGGAGACGCATATGCCCGAATTGGATGTCGCAACAGTCGTCGGACTTGCCGGGGGGCGCAAACGGCGATGGCGCGGGTGGGCCGCGGTGCTTCTGATCTTGGCCGGTATCGGCGGAACGATGTATTGGCGCGCATCCGAAGACAAGGTGCCACCTTATCTGACCGCATCGGTTACGCGGTCCACCGTGATTGAATCGGTGACCGCGACCGGCACGGTCGAGCCGACGAACCTGGTCGAAATCTCCAGCGAATTGTCGGGCACGCTGGCCAGTGTCGAGGTCGATTTCAACGATACCGTCGAGGTGGGCCAGACCCTTGCGCGGCTCGATACCGGCAAGCTGATGGCACAGGTCGCGGTATATCAGGCGTCGCTGGACGCGGCGATTGCGCGGGTGGCGATGGCGCAGGCGTCGCTGACCGAAGCGCGAGAGGTTTACGAAGCGGGGCAGGAACTGGACCGCCGGGGCGTGCAGTCACACCAGACCTCGGTCGCCCAGCGCGCGGCCTATGTCCGCGCCGAGGCCTCGTTGCAATCCGCCATCGCCGACCGCTCGCTGGCCGAAGCCAATCTCGACCTGCAACAGGCCGATCTGGAAATGGCCTGCATCTGCTCGCCGATCCGCGGTGTCGTGCTGGACCGGTCGGCGGATGTCGGTCAGATCGTTGCCGCCGCGCTTTCGGCGCCGGTCCTGTTCACCATCGCCGAAGATCTGCGCGAGATGGAGCTGCGCGTCGATATCGACGAGGCCGATATCGGGCGGGTTGCTGTCGGCGCCGCCGCGAGTTTTACCGTCGAGGCCTATGACGATCTCGAGTTTCCGGCGGCGATCGCCGAGATCCGCTTTGCGCCGCAGACCATCGCCGGGGTTGTCACCTACAAGGCCGTGCTCAGCGTGGACAACTCCGAGATGTTGCTGCGTCCCGGGATGACCGCCACGGCCGATATCCGCGTGGCTGCGGCACAGGACGTGCTGACCGTGCCCAACGCCGCGCTGCGCTATGCGCCGCCGGTCGGGGATGCGGGCGAAATGTTCGACGGCCCCCCGTCCGGCGGACCGGCCAACCCCTTTGGCGGCCGCGGTGAGACGGGCGGCGACGCGGGCACGGTCTGGGTCCTGCGCGACGGCGAGGCGCGGGAAATCCCGGTCGAGACGGGCCTGACCGACGGTCGGTTCACGCAGATACTTGCCGGGGATCTGGCCGAGGGAGATCTGGTGATCACGGATCTGGCCGATGACTGATACCGTGATCGAGCTGCAAGGGGTGACGCGCGTTTACGGCGCCGGCGACACAGAGGTGCGGGCGCTGGACGGGATTGACCTGGTGATCCGCAAGGGTGAGTTCGTGGCGATCATGGGCCCTAGCGGGTCGGGCAAATCGACGGCGTTGAACGTGCTTGGCTGCCTCGATAGCCCGACCAGCGGGCAGTATCGTTTCAAGGGGGTCGAGGTCGGCACCCTGGACCGCGACCAGCGTGCCCTGTTGCGGCGTCATTTCCTGGGCTTCGTGTTTCAGGGTTACAACCTGCTGCCTCGCACCAGCGCCCTGATGAACGTCGAATTGCCCTTGATATACAAGGGGATGCCACGCCAGGATCGACTTGTCGCCGCAGCGGCGGCGCTGGACAAGGTGGGGCTGGCGCATCGTGCGCACCATGACCCGTCTGAGCTGTCGGGTGGTCAGCAGCAACGGGTCGCCATCGCGCGTGCGCTGGCCGGAAACCCCGAGGTCATTCTGGCCGACGAGCCGACCGGCAATCTGGACACCAAGCGTTCGGTCGAGATCATGGAGCTGTTGCAGGGTCTCAACCGCGACGGCATGACGATCATCATGGTCACTCACGAAGACGACATGGCCGAGTATGCCGGGCGGCTGATCTGGATGGTCGATGGCCGGATCGAGCGCGACGCCCCGACGCGAAAGGCGGTCGCCGATGCTGGCTGAAACGATCACGCTGGCGTTTCAGGCCATTCGCCGTAACGCGATGCGGTCCTTTCTGACGGTGCTGGGGGTGATCATCGGCGTCGCGGCGGTGGTCGCGATGGTAACCATCGGGCAGGGGGCCTCGGATCAGGTGACCGCGCAGATCGAGGGGCAGGGCGCCAACCTGATCTTTCTCTCCGCCGTCGAAGGCGAGTTCGACGCCCCCGCGAAGCCCTTTGACAGTGACGATGTCGAGGCGCTGATCGAACAGATTCCCGCCGTGCTGACCGCCGCGCCTTTTGGCTCGACGCAGATGACGCTTGTCAACGGCAACCTCAACCACGCGACCCAGGTAACCGGAACCGACAGCCGGTATCTGATCGTGACGGGCCGGAACTTGATCCACGGGCGGGCCTTCACGCCGGGGGAAGAAGCCTCTGGCGTCGCGGTCTGCATCCTTGGGGAAACCGTGCGTCAGGCGCTGTTCGGTCGAGCCGACCCGGTCGGCATGCGAATCCGGCTTGGCGCGATCAGTTGCGAGGTCGTCGGACTTCTGGAGCCTCTTGGCGGGGGGGGATTTGGCAGGGATGAGGATGACATCGTGTTGATCCCGATGCGCACCTTCCAGCGCCGCATCCAGGGCACCCGCGACATCTATGCGATCCAGATCGCGCTGCGCGACGGAACGTCCAATTCGGGCGGGGTTTCCGCGATTGAGAGCCTGATGCGTGAGCGCCGCCGGATCGCACCGGACGAAGACGACGATTTCAACGTGCTCAGCATGGATCAGATCGCCGAGATGCTGGCCGATGTCACCGGCGTTCTGACCGGGTTGCTGGCGTCGATCGCCGGTGTCAGCCTGCTGGTCGGGGGAATCGGGATCATGAATATCATGCTGGTCTCGGTCACCGAGCGCACCCGCGAAATCGGCATCCGCCTTGCGGTTGGCGCGCAGGCAGGCCAGGTGCTGATGCAATTCCTGATCGAGGCCGTGGTGCTGTCGATGTTCGGCGGCGTGATCGGGCTGGTTCTGGGCTTTGTTCTGGCCGCCGTGGTCGCGCAATACATGGGGATCCCGTTCTCGCCAGATCTGGCGGTGGCGGCGCTGGCCTTTGTGTTCTCGGCTTTCATCGGGGTCGTGTTCGGCTATTTCCCGGCACGGCGTGCCGCCAGGCTGGACCCGATCGAAGCGCTGCGGCATCAGTGATGCGTTCAACGTCCGCTTTGCTCCGCACGCAGAGCCTCGGCAGCGGCCTTGACGACCTGGGCTACCTGCATGAGCTGCGCGGCCAGGGGGCTTGTGCTGCGCCAGATCATGCCGATGGTGCGCTGGGGGCGCGGCGCCGAAAACCGGGCAATGGCGACATCCGCCGACCGGGTTTCCACGGCGACCGCCATCGCCGGGATCAGTGTTACGCCCAGACCCGCGCCCACCATCTGCACCAGTGTTGACAGGGAACTGCCGTCCAGCAACTCGCGCGGATGGGCCGAGGGCATGTTGCAAAACGACAGCGCCTGATCGCGAAAGCAGTGCCCCTCTTCCAGCAGCAGCAGCCGCATTTCGCGCAGCCCGTCGCCATCGGGCACGGGCTTGTCGGCGTCGGCGCGCGGGCGCACCAGAACGAAGTCCTCGCCAAACAGTGCGACCTCGGTCAGCGAGGGTTCGGAAACCGGCAGGGCCACGATCGCGGCATCCAGCCGCCCTTCGGTCAGTTCGTGCAACAGTTTGGGTGTCAGGGTTTCGCGCACATGGATGTCCAGTTCCGGGTGCGCGCGGGTCAGTGAGGACACGATGGTTGGCAAGAGATAGGGCGCCACCGTCGGAATCACCCCCAGTCGCAGCCGCCCCGCCATCAGGTTCGTCGAGGCCCGTGCCAGATCGGCCAGTTCGTCCACCGACCGCAGGATCGCGCCGACGCGCCGGGCGAAATCTTCGCCAAAGCTGGTCAGGCGGATCTGGCGGGCGCTGCGTTCGAACAGGGCGGTTCCCAGCGTTTCTTCCAACTCCTTGATCTGCATGGACAAGGCGGGTTGCGATATCGCGCAGGACTCGGCTGCGCGGCCGAAATGCCCGTGGCGGGCAAGGGTCTGGAAGTAGCGCATCTGCTTCAGGGTGATGTTCATCATAAGTAGACTCAATCGCAATCATCAGAAAATCAAACTTATCCTAATGAGAATGCTTTGGTAAGCTTGTTCCAACGGAGCGGGGGAATCATCGGGGCGCAGAGGGATGCGGCCCGCACAGGGCCCGCGCGCCGCCGATGGACGCGCGACGGCAGCGGGCGCGTTCGTTGGAAAGACACCGGGCAGACGCCCGCACAACAGCAGCAGTTTTCAGGATGGGAGAGAGTGACATGGACGGAAACAACGCAGGCAAGTGCCCCGTGATGCATGGCGGCAATACCGCCACCAGCAAGGACGTGATGGATTGGTGGCCCAATGCGCTGAACCTCGACATCCTGCACCAGCACGACACCAAAACAAACCCGATGGGCGCGGATTTCGACTACCGCGAGGCGCTGAAATCGCTGGATGTGGAGGCCCTGAAAAAGGATCTCGCGGATCTCATGACCGATAGCCAGGATTGGTGGCCGGCGGATTGGGGCCATTACGGCGGCCTGATGGTGCGCATGGCGTGGCATGCGGCCGGCACCTATCGCACCGCCGACGGGCGCGGCGGCGGCGGCACCGGCAATCAGCGATTCGCGCCGCTCAACAGTTGGCCGGACAACGGCAACCTGGACAAGGCGCGTCGTCTGCTGTGGCCGATCAAGAAGAAATACGGCAACGCGCTGAGCTGGGCCGATCTGATCATCCTGGCAGGGAACGTCGCTTACGAATCGATGGGGTTCAAGACCTTCGGATTCTCGTTTGGCCGCGAGGACATCTGGCACCCCGAGAAAGACATCTACTGGGGCGCGGAAAAGGAATGGCTGGCCCCCTCGGACAGCCGGTATGAGGATGTCGCCAATCCGGCGACCATGGAAAACCCGCTGGCCG
>JAGRMK010000205.1:9223-18654 GCA_020441345.1 Paracoccaceae bacterium | reverse complement strand
TGCCGCGCAAGTTCAAGGTGGCGGTAACCGGTTCGCCCATCGACCGCGCGGTAACCAGGGCGCATGACATCGGGCTGCGCATGGTTCTGCGCGCGGGCGCACCGGGGTTCGAGGTGATCGTCGGCGGCGGGCTGGGCCGGACGCCGATGATCGGCAAGGTGCTGCGCGACTTCCTGCCGGTGGCCGATCTGCTGCCCTATCTGGAGGCCGTCGTGGGCACCTACAACCTGCTGGGTCGGCGCGACAACAAGTTCAAGGCACGGATCAAGATCACCGTGCACGAAAACGGGATCGACACCGTGCGCGATCTGGTCGAGGCGCGCTTTGCCGAGGTCGCGCCCGGCTTCGACAGCGCCGCTACCGCCGACCATCTGGCCCGGATCGAGCGCATGTTCCGCGCCCCCGAACTGCGCCCGACGCCGGATCTGGGTTTTCGGGCTGCCTATGACGCCGATCCACTGTTCCGGGCCTGGGCCGATACCAATCTGACCGCACATCGCGACCCTGGGCATGCCATCGTCACGATCAGCCTGAAGGCGCATGGCGCGACGCCGGGCGATGCGACAAGCGACCAGATGCGCCTGATCGCGGATCTGGCCGAGGCTTACGGCCACGGCGAAATCCGCATCAGCCACGAGCAAAACGTGATCCTGCCGCATGTCGCCCGCGCCGATCTGCCCGCTCTGCACAAGGCGCTGCGAGTGCAGGGGCTGGCAACGGCGAATGTCGGGCTGATTTCCGACATCATCGCCTGCCCGGGCATGGATTACTGCGCGCTGGCGACGGCGCGGTCGATTCCGGTCGCGCAAGAGATTGCCACCCATTTCGAGGCGCTCAAGCTGGAGCACGATATCGGCCCGCTGAAGATCAAGATCTCGGGTTGCATCAACGCCTGCGGGCATCACCATGTCGGGCATATCGGCATTCTGGGGCTGGATCGCGCGGGGGTGGAGAATTACCAGATCACGCTCGGCGGCGACGGGTCCGAGGATGCGCACCTGGGCGACCGCACTGGTCCGGGCTTTGCCTATGACCAGATCGTCCCGGCCATCGAACGCATCATCCGCGCCTATCTGTCGCTGCGCGTCAGTCCCGCCGAGACCTTCTTGCAGGCCTATCGCCGCGTCGGGCTGGGACCGTTCAAGGCGACGCTCTATGATCAGGAGCGGGCCGATGCCGCGTGACCTTGCCACGCTGAACGCGCGCTTTGGCCAGGACGCCGAAACCGCGCTGCGCTTTTCGCTGTCGGGGGCGCTGGGCGAGATTGCACTGGTGTCCAGCTTTGGTGCCGATTCGGTGGTTCTGTTGCACATGGTCGCGCAGATCGCGCCGCAAACGCCGGTGCTGTTCATCGATACGCTGATGCTGTTCCCTGAAACGCTGGCCTATCAACGCACCCTTGCCGAAAAGCTGGCATTGCGTGATCTGCGGGTGATCGGTCCCGACCGTGAAGCATTGTTTGCCGACGATCCCGACGCCACGCTGCATCGCGCCGCGCCGGATGCCTGCTGCGACCTGCGCAAGACCCGGCCCCTGGCCCAGGCATTGCAAGGGTTCGACGGCTGGATCAGCGGCCGCAAGCGGATGCAGGGCGGTGCACGCGCCGATCTGGACCTGTTCGAGCGCGACACGGCCAGTGGTCAGACCAAAGTGAATCCGCTGGCCAGTTGGGATGTGCGCCAGATCGCCGCCTATATCGACCGCCATGACCTGCCCCGGCACCCGCTGGTTGCCAAAGGCTATGCCTCCATTGGCTGCGCGCCCTGCACCGGACCGGTGGCGGCGGGCGAAGACCCGCGCGCCGGGCGCTGGCGTGGACAGGACAAGACCGAATGCGGCATCCACATTCAGGATGGCCGCGTGATCAGAAGGAAAGCGTCATGAGCGTGATCGTCACCGATACCGGCTTTGCCCCGGATCGTTTCACCGGAACCTGGTTCGACCTGGAGTCGGACGTGGACCCGAATGCACTGGACGCACAGATGCAAGGCGTCGCGGCGATCCGCATCGCCTTTGCGTCCTTCGCGGACGGGCGCGGGTTCACGCTGGCCGCGCGGCTGCGGCGCATGGGGTTTGCCGGGCGTCTTCGGGCAAAGGGTCATGTGATCGCCGATCAGTACACGATGGCGCGCCGCGCCGGGTTTGACGAGGTCGAGATCGACGAAGCCCTCGCCGCCCGCCAACCGCAGGCACAATGGCTGGCCCGTGCGAACTGGCAAGGCCATGATTATCGCGCGCGGCTGAGGGCATCGGCATGAACCAGCCCCTGCGCACGGATCTGCAAACCGTCACCGCCGTCACCCATTGGACCGACCGGCTGTTTTCGTTCCGCGTTACCCGGCCGCAAAGCCTGCGGTTCCGGTCCGGCGAATTCGTGATGATCGGCCTGCCGGATCTCAATGGCAAGCCGGTGCTGCGCGCCTATTCCATCGCTTCGCCTGCCTGGGATGACGAACTGGAATTCTATTCGATCAAGGTTCCCGACGGCCCTCTGACCAGCCGGTTGCAACATATCCGGCCGGGTGATCCGATCATCTTGCGGCCCAAAGCCGTCGGCACCCTGGTGCATGACGCGCTTATGCCCGGCAAACGGCTGTGGATGCTGGCAACCGGCACCGGGTTTGCCCCTTTCGCCAGCCTGCTGCGCGAGCCCGAGACCTGGGAGAAAAACGAGCGCGTGGTGATGATGCACACCTGCCGCGAGGTCACAGAGCTGGACTATGGTCGCCGCCTGATCGAAGATCTGCACGCCGATCCGCTGATCGGCGAGATGATGGCGGGAAAGCTGTCCTACTATCCGACGACCACGCGCGAGGTATCGCCGCGGATGGGGCGGATCACCGAAACGCTGGCCTCGGGCAAGGTGTTCACGGATCTCGACCTGACGGGGCCGCTGGACGCTGCGGGCGACCGGGCGATGGTCTGCGGCTCGCTGGCATTCAACAAGGACGTGGCGGCGCTGCTGGAGCGGGCCGGGCTGCGCGAGGGATCGAATGCGGCGCCGGGCGATTTCGTGATCGAAAAGGCGTTCGTCGGGTGAAAGGGGCGGGGTGAACCCCGCCCTACGCCACGGTGCCCCAGTAGGGCGGGGTTCACCCCGCCGCGATCGCCTCTTCCATCGCTGACAGCAGTCGCGCCACCTCGGTTTCGGTGTTGTAGTGGCAAAAGGAAATCCGCACGCAATCGGCCATCCCCAGCGGACGAAGCACGTTGCCGCTGAAATGGTCGGCTTTGCGGATATGCACCCGGATGCCGCGCTCGCCCAGGAATTCCACCAGCTTCAGCGTGTCCCAACCGGCCAGCCGGATCGAGACCACGCCCTCGCGCCCCTCGACCGCGTCGCCCGCGATCAGCGTAACACCCGGCATTTCCGCAAGCCCGCGCAGGTTGCCGGTGCCGTGCAGCACGGCCTTGACCAGCCGGTGTTCGTGATCGGCAATCGCGCGGCCCGCCGCCTCAAGCCGGTCGCGGCGGTCGTTGCTGTCGGTGAACCGGGTGCCGAGCCAGTCGAAATAGCTCACCACGTCCGAGAATGTCGCATAGGCCCCGGTGTCGCGCGTGCCCAGTTCCCAATTGGTGACCGCGCCGCCGATGATGTGCTCCTTGGGTCCGGCGCTCAGCCGGTCCGAGGCCCAGCCGACGCCGTAGCCGTGGCGCGAGAACATCTTGTAGGGCGACAGCGCATAGCCATCGATGCCGTAGTGCATAACGTCTACCGGGCCGTGGCTGGCGTGCTGGATGCCGTCAACGATGATCAGCGCTTCGGGCGCGACCGCGCGGATCGCGGCGGCGATGGCAGGCACGTCAACGGCCATGCCCGTCACTGGCGAGGTGTGGATGATCGAGGCCACGCGGATATCGGGGCGCAGCGCCGCCTTGTAGGCCTCGAGGTCGACGGTGCCAGTGGCGTCGTCATGCTGCACCTCGATCAGCTCGCGGCCAGTCACCTCGGCCCAGCGCTGCATGGATGAGCCCATCGCCGGGTGTTCCAGAGACGATCGCAGCATCACGCCGCCCTTTGCCGCCGCCAGCGCGGCGGTGCGCACCAGCCGGAACAGAACCTCGCTGCCGCTTTCGCCGACGAACACTTGCCCGCTGGGCGCGTTCAGGAACAGCCGCATGTCGGCCTTGCCTTTGTCGATTGCCGCGACCAACGCGCGCGAGGCGGCGTTCGGGCGGCCCTGGTTGTCGGGCAGGCTGGCATAGAGCGCCGAGGTTTCGACGACCGATTTCAGATGCAGCGCGCCGCCCGCGTTCTCAAAGAAGATGCGTGCGCCTTCGAACGGGCAGGTATCGACATGGGCGAAGCGGTCGCGGACGGCCTCCATCAGGCCGGGCTGGTCGGTGATCATGATCTATGTCCTGATTGAAATGGGCGCATCGCTCAGACCTGCATCGCGCTGCGCCCTTTGGCAAGGGGGCGTGCGCCGGTTCTACCGCCCCGAACCGCCTGAGGTGCGGGGCGGTGGCGGGGCCTAGTGCGGCGCGAAGACCCCAAGGCGCGCCAGCCTGAACCGTGCCAACTGGGCAAAACGGCCCATGGGGAAGGCTTTGAGATAGGTCCAATAGGCCTCGGCGGTATCGACGGAATTGGCTTGTGCAAAGGCAAATTCATCGTCCGACGGGGGCGGCGATACGATGTCGCCTGTTGGCTCTTGGATCGGTGCGGTGGCAGGTGGCACGATGCCGCGCGCCTGCAACCAGTCGCGGGCCTGCGCGGCATGGGCGCCATCGGGCCAGTCCCGAAGATAGGCAAAGACGGCATCCACGGTCGGCTCGGCGGCGATCCGCGCCCAGGCCTCGGCGTCCTGCGTGGGGCCGATCGCCGATCGGGCCGGGGCTGCGCCTGGTGGCACGATGCCGCGTGCTTGCAACCAGTCGCGGGCCTGTGCGGCGTGCGCGCCGTCGGGCCATGACCGAAGATAGGCATAGGTGCCATCCACGGTGGGCGCGGTGGAGAGCTGCGCCCAGGCCTCGGCCTCGGGATCTGGTGTGGGCGGCAGATCGGCAGGCGCCGGGTCTAGGGGCTCGGGCGTATCGGGTTTTCCGGTGACGACCACCGGCGGCGGCGTTGCGTCCGTGCTATCGGCCTGATCCACGGCCACCGGCGGCGGTGGCGGGGCCGGACCGTCCGAGGGTTGCAGATCGGGATCGGGTTCGCCCGGCGCGACCGCGACCGGCATGCCCAGCGCAAGCATGGCCTCGGTCACGGCTTCGGTCACCGTCGCGGGGCAGGGCGTGGCCTCGGGCGGAAAATGCAGGCGCAGCCCCCCCAGGACAGCACCCGGCGTCAGGTCGCTGGTGATCCGGTCCTCGGTGGTGATGAGCGTTGCCGCAAGTGGTCCGCGCTCGGGCAGGCAAACCTGTGTGACCATGCTGTAGCGCCGCCAGGCGTCGCCCTCGGTCGTGCGCTGGCCGCCGCTGAGCGTGAAGGCGGGCTGCCCTTCGAAAATCCAGACCGGCACGCCGTCCTGCACCCCCTCGGAGATCGCATCCGGCCCGGTGCGGAACTCGTACTCGATGAAGTTGCGCATCGACCAGTCTTCGGTGCCGACATCGCCCAACTCGATACGCGCCTGTGTTGGCGTGCCATAGCCACCGCTCAACCGGATTTGCTCGAAGTCCGGGCTGATCCCGCCCGAACTCCGCCAACCCGGAAGAATCCGGTAAGTCATCAGCCCGTCGCGAAACGGTTCCGGGTCGGGCAGTCCAAGAAGCGCCGGGTCGGGGATGGAAAGGCTGGCAAGGAACCCGGCTTCGACGTCGTCGGCAACCTCGGGGTCCATGTTGCTGCGGACCATCATGATCGCCGGCCAGCGCCCGTTTTGCAGACGCATCTCGCCCATCAGCGCCCTAACATGGATCGTCATGCCGCCCTCGACCTCGCCGGTCGCCCTGTGTTCAACGAACCTCAGTCCGGCGATCTGGACGGGCTCGTCCCGGGTCTCCGGGGCGTCGATCTGGAATTCCTCGATCATTGCGTCCAGAAAGCCCGAGGCCATCTCATCAGGGAAGAACGCGATCATCAGCGCCAGTCCGGTGAAGGTCGCCTGATCAATCCGGGCATAGGATGTCGCCAGCCCCTCGTCGTCATAGAGCTCGTTCTGCAGATCCTGGAGCGTGAAATCCGCGGGTACGGCAAAGGACAGGCCAAAGTGATTGAACACCTGCCACCCTTCGGGGATCACGGCCTCGGGCGCGTCGGGGTCCAGCGCGACGGCCCCGCCCTGCGATGGCGCGATCGGCAAGAGGTCGAGGTCCGGCAGCGCGATCACGGGCGGGTCGATGAAATCGCCATCGCCTTCATCCGCCGTGGTGGCGTCAACGCCCTCTGCGGCCGCGTCCTCATCCAGTTCGGACGGGATCAACTCGTGCAGCGGCACCAGCGGTTCTTGCGGGATATAGCTGTCGGCAGTCAGGTCCTGCGCCGTCGCCGGTTGGGTCGCCGCCAGAATCAGCGCGAGAGCGGTCAGCGAAGGGGACGGATGAAACCGTTTCATTGTGAACCTCCCGGGTTTTGCGGCATCTCTATCAGCCCTTGCAGGCCCTGAGTGATGGCCCCGGCGTCGTCTCCCATTTGCTCGGCCAGGTATTCCGCCAGGTTGACGAAGCGTTCGTCGCCATCGATCCGAACCAGAACCGTCTGCCAATGCATCTCGGCTTGGGATTGACAGGTTTCACGAGTTTCCACCCCGTCTTGCAGCGAGGTCGCGCTGCGGGTGAAGGTGCAGAGCATCGGCAACGAGGCCCCCACGGACGTGATGTATTCGGCCATCGCCGCAGAGGATTGCAACGCCGACATATCGATGCGGCACTGCATTTGCGACAGGCCGTCAACAAAGGGCTCGCTCATCCGGGTTGTCGGGGATGACTCGTCTTGTCCTTCGGTCAGCGACACCATCGATGCTTCGGTCCAGCCCTGGTTGGCGGTGTATTGCCCCATCAACCCGCTGCCCGATGCCGGATCCATGCCCGACATATGCAGCACCCAAGGTGCGCGGGCTGCGCGTTGCTCCATCGGTTCGGTGGTTGGCGGGGTTTCTGGATGCGCGGTCTGGCGGCGTGTGCGCACGCAGCTTTGCGGCCCTTCTGTCACCGCCATGCCCAGCACATTTGGCGATTGCGGTTGGCCGAAAACCACGACCGCGCGCTCCTGCCCGACAAGCGAAAACGACGCCTCTTGTGGCCCGTCCGGCCCGGCAAGCCGCAACGTATCGGGGAAGCCGGCGCGCATCAGCGCAAGGTTGGTCAGTTCCAGCACGCGGGTCTGGCCGGGTTGCAGCGTCGCCTGCCATGCGCCGCCACCGGGGCGGGGCATGGAAACCTGCGTCGGAGCGTCCAGCCCAAAGGCCGTAACAACGACCTGCCGGCGCGCGTTCAGCTCGTCACGGGTTTCGGCGGTCAGGGTCGCGGCTTGGGCTTGCATGTCCAGAATCCAGGCCCGCGCGGCGATATCCGGCAGAACGTCGCGGGCAAGGCGCAGGGTCAGTTCGCGGCGATGCTCGGCCTCGATCCGCGCGCGGATCGCATCCGTCAGGCTCGATCCGGCGGCCAGCCCGTCGGGCAGATAGCTTTCCATGAACTCATCGTCCCAGAACCGCGCGACATAGGCCGTCACCTCGCGTTCCAGCAGGGCGCGGAACCCTCCTGGATTGCGGGCCTCGCGGTAGTAGTGCCACAACAGCATCCGCCAGTCGTTCAGCGTGCGCCCGCCGCTGGTGCGGGCGTTGATCGCGGCCACGCGCTCTTCCAACGTCGGGGTCAGGATGTAGCGTTCGCGCGCCTGCGCGGCGGTTTGTGCGGCCTCGGTCTCGGTGTAATAGCGGCGGTATCCGTCGCGCCAGTTCGCCTCGCGTTCCGCCCAGGCCGTTGTGCCCACCGCTTGCAGGGATTGATCGATCAGAAACATGCCGACATTGGCGATCTGCAGGGCCGAGGTGCCAAACCGGCCCAGCGTGTAACCGATCATCCCCCGCCAGGCATTTTGTCCCGCCGCCATGTTGTCGCCGCGCGACAGGTCCAGCGTCAACTGCCATCCCAGCATCAGCAGCCCAAGGTTGGTCATCGCGGCGTTGGTGTTGCTCAACCCGCCGAATTCCAGCGCGGTTTCGGCAAAGGCCCCGCCGGCGCTGCCCATGCCAAACCAGAACGAGAACTGGTTCCATCCCTCGCTGCGCATCTGTTCGTCATCGACGGCCTCGCTTTCGGCCAGGGCGTCCTGGCCAATGCGGCTGATCTGGTAGTTTCGGACCAGATCGGCCGCCGACCGCCGCCCCCGAAGCGCATCGGCAAGGTCGGGATCCAATCGCAGCCGCACCAGGCTTTCGTCGGGGCGCCCGGTTCGGGTCGTGATCGGATCCAGCGCGGGCCGCAGGGCGGAGTCCGTCTGGGCAGGGGCCGCCAGCGGCGCGGACAACGCGACAACCAAGGCGGCAAGGGGAACATGAACACGCATCAGAACCTCCCGTTGGTGTGAGAGCAGTCTGAGGGCAGGCGGCGTGCCTCGCCTTGACATGCGTCAATGCGCATGTGTTGCTGCGTCTCGCACCCGCATGGCGGCGCGAGACGCGGCGTCATGGGGCCGTCAGCCGCCCTTGCCGGGGCTGGGCGGGGCGGTTGGTGCCGCCGGTGGCGGTTGCAGCAGGCTCTGCAATGCGGCGCGCGCCTGCGCGATATATTCCCCTTGCGGATAGGCTTTCAGAAAGGTCCAGAGCGCCGGGGCCGTGCCCGCGGCCAGCGCGGCTTCAAACGCGAGGGCCTCGGGATCGGCGGATGTCGGAGGCGTCCGGTCGGGCTGCGGGATCTGGTCGGGCTGCGGCGCAGCGCCGGTCAGCGGCACCGCGGCCAGCGCCCGGTCCAGAGTGTCGGGGCAAGGCCTGCTGCCGTCTGGCATCGTCAGAGTCACCGCGCCAGTCACCGCGTCGAAGCCGCCGACCCGGTCCAGATGAGCCTGCGTCGCCAGCGCGCCGATCACCAGGGGGCCGGCGCCCGGCAGGCAATCGCGGGTCACGATGATGCGCGCGGGCCGTGTCTGCCCGGCGTCGGGTCGCGACATGTCCGGGTTGCGGTCGGTGCCGCCGTCCATGACCCAGACCGGAATGCCGCTGACAACCTGGGTGCTGACCGACGTGACCTGGATCAGCCGCTGCGCGACATCGTCAACCAGATCCGGCTGCGCGGTTTCCCGTGCCTCGATCGCAAAGAACACCTGCGTCTGCCCCGGTGCCCCGGCGTCGCTTAGCGCAAACCGGGCTGCGCGCGCGCGTTCCTGCTGGGCATCGATGATCTGGTCAGCGGCCACGGCGATCCGCACGGTGCCATCCAGGAAGGCTTGCGGCGGTTGTCCGTCGAACGCCAGCGGGTCAGTCATCGACAGCCCGTCGATCACCGCGCGCCCCAGCGCCTCGGCGTCGATCTCGGCAGTCCCGGTG
>JAGRMK010000205.1:0-9073 GCA_020441345.1 Paracoccaceae bacterium | reverse complement strand
GTGGGCGCGCGCGGCATGTCGTCCAGCTCTTGCAGCGCGGCCAGGAATCCGGGCGATCCAACCGGCTCGGAGGTGATCGCGTCGCGCTGTGCCTGGGTCATCACCAGCAGCACGATATCCGACCCGACGCCGGTGTCAGGGTCCGCATTGGTCAACCAGAATTCGCGCCGCCCGTCGTCGCTGTCTCGGTCACGCCGCACGCGCATGTCGTCGGGTGCCATCAGGCCCAGACCGAACCGCTCATGTGGGACCATGACCAGCGGAAGCGCTTCGTCCGGGTGGTCCAGCGCACCGATCGGCAACGCCATGATTGCCGCGCCCAGCTCGGGCGGGCATGGTGCCGCGTCGCCCGGGAGGGTCAGAGACAGGGTGGACAGGATGGCGTCCAGAACCGGCGGCGCGCTGCGCGTCGGGGTTGTCGCCACGCCCAGCATCACCGGCCCGCCCCCCGGCATGCAGGATTGCGTGATCATCAGATGCGCGCGGGGCTGTCCGCGGCCGGGTCTGCCGCCATCGGGGGCATGCCGCGCCGCGCCGGACACCACCCAGACGGGCGCCCCCGCATGGCTACCCTGTGCAACGCTGTCGATGGAATCGAGCCGATCAGTGAGCGCCGCCGTCACCGCCGCCGGATCGGCGCCGGGCAGGCCGGCGATCAGCGCGGTGTGGATGAGACCGGGGGTCTCGGGATGCGCCAGCATGGTCCGGGTCACTTCCTCGCCGGTGGTGCCGGCGATCTGCTGATCGGGCGCAACTGAGACCGTGACAAGCCCGGCCAGCAGGGCGACGCTTTCCGATCCCGCCGGATCATCGGCATCGGTGAGACCGGCGTCTTGTGCCCCTTGCGCGGGCTGCGGCGTTGCCTCGACCGGTGCGGTATCCTGAGCCTGACCGTTGACCGGAACGAAGGATGCCATCGCCAGGGCAAACAGCGCCAGCGCGCCGGGGCGTTTCCATGTGGAAATTTCAGACATTCAAAAAATCCTTTCCCGGGGGTCGTTCAATACCCGCCAACGATATCACCGATCGGCAATTTGCCTAGGTATGTTTGCCCCGGCCGCCACGTTCCCCTTGCGCGGCGGCGGCGCGCGGATTAGGTGGGCGCGTCGCCAATCCGGCGGTCAAGTCTCCGAGCACCTTGTAAAAACGGATACACAGATGAAAAACTCCTTTCTGCCTGGCATCCTTGCCATGGCCGCGATTGTCGTGGCCTCGAATATCCTGGTCCAGTTCCTGCTGGGCGACTGGCTGACCTGGGGGGCGCTGACCTACCCGTTCGCCTTTCTCGTCACCGATGTGATGAACCGCGTCTATGGACCCGCCGCCGCGCGCCGGGTCGTCTGGGCAGGCTTTGCCGTGGGCGTGAGTTGCTCGCTGATCGGCACGCAAATCCTGTTGCATGGCGATGGCTATACCTATCCTGCCGTCACGCTGCGCGTTGCGCTGGGCTCTGGCGTAGCGTTTCTAAGCGCGCAGATGCTGGACGTGGCCCTGTTCGACCGGCTGCGCGCCGGTGCCTGGTGGAAAGCGCCGCTGGCCTCGACGCTGGTCGGGTCGTCGCTGGATACCGTGCTGTTCTTCTCCATCGCCTTCTCGGCGTCATTCGCGTTCATCGAACCCGGCAATGACACAAGCTGGGCGACCGAGGCGCTGCCGCTGCTTGGTCTTGGCCCCGTGGCCCCGCTTTGGGTGTCGCTGGCCATTGCCGACTGGATGGTCAAACTGGCTCTGTCGCTGATCGCTTTGGCGCCGTTTCGCGCCATTGTGAGGAAATTGACCCAACCCATCGGCTGAAAAGTTTTGACAAATACAATATCTGTGCCACCATCACCTTACAGTTCAACCAGTTGAAAGGAGGTGATCCAGTGTCGAGAGTGATATTGGAGAGAGGTGTCGGGACAGTCAGAGGGAGCGTAAGCTGACGGCAGCCCGCAGGGCGCGCTTACCCTAATGATTGGGCCTGTATCTAACCGGCTCCATCTCCTGAATGCTCGTGAGGGCCGCTCGTCAACCGGGCGGCCCTTTCGGTTGGAACCTGGACTCATGCTGCACATTACCGATCAGATCATCATCCACGACTGGGAACTGGTGGAAACCTTCAGCCGGTCCTCGGGCCCCGGCGGCCAGAATGTCAACAAGGTCTCGACCGCCGTCGAATTACGCTTCGAGGCCGAGCGGTCTCCAGCCCTGGCGCCGGCGGTCAAGGCGCGGCTCAGGCGGCTGGCCGGGCGGCGCTGGACACAGGACGGCGCGTTGCTCTTGCGGGTCGAGGACACGCGAAGCCAGGCCCGCAACCGAGAGATCGCACGCGAACGTCTGGCCGACCTGATCCGCCAGGCGCTGGTCGCGCCGCGGCGTCGTATCGCCACGAAACCGACCTATTCCAGCCAAAGACGCCGGATGGACGCCAAAACCAAGCGCGGAACGATCAAATCCTTGCGTGGACGTGTTGACGACGCGGGTGACTGAGCGCAGATGAATGGAACAGATGCCAGATAATAAACCCGGAAAACCGGGAGCAAAGCCAGAGGTCGAGCCTGGATCAATGAAGCAGTCCGCCACCAACGCCTTCCGCACCTATTTCGAGCCGGTCTTTCGCCGGCCCGAGTTCGTGCAGACGGCGGCTCTTTGCCTGCGTCAGGGCGCCAAGGGCCCCGAGGTGCTGCTGGTATCCAGCCTGTCCACGAAACGCTGGATCATTCCAAAAGGCTGGCCGATGGAGGGTCGGACGCTTGCCCAGGCCGCCCTGCAGGAAGCCTGGGAAGAGGCCGGTGTCACCGGACGCGTCGATGAAGACGCGATCGGAGCGTTTTCCTATCGCAAGCTGGTCAAGGGCGGAATTCCGGTAACCTGCCGCTGCGATGTGTTCCGCGTGCAGGTAGACACGGTCACGGATCGTTTCCCCGAAGAGGGCCGCCGAAAGCGGCAATGGGTCGCACCGCAGAAGGCCGCGAAACTGGTCGAAGAGCCGGAGCTCAAGGAACTTCTGCGCAGTCTATGAGGCCGCGCGGCGTGGTCGGCATTGCGATTTTGCAGCACATGCCTTAGGCCCTCGGGTAACAGACCTGTGACAGCACCCGGAGCCCCCATGTCAGCGCCCGTCGACCCGAATGCCAAAGGCATCAAGACCCTCGACAAGGACCTTGGCCGTATCAGCCTGCTGGAACAGGCGACCGCCTTTACTGCGCGCCCTCTGGTCGGCCCCGGCATCGCGCTGGTGTTCATGGTTCTGGCCGGCCTCGCCGCCGCGACCATCATGGGCGCCGGGGCTGGCACCTGGGTGGTGGTCATCGCCGCGATTGTCGGCGCTTACATGGCGCTGAATATCGGCGCGAACGATGTCGCGAACAACATGGGCCCGGCGGTCGGCGCGAACGCGGTGACACTGGGCGGCGCGCTGATCATCGCCGCCGTGTTCGAGACGGCGGGTGCGCTGCTGGCCGGCGGCGACGTGGTCAGCACCGTGTCGCGCGGCATCGTTGCGCCTGAAAGCGTCGCGGAGCCGCAGATCTTCATCTGGGCGATGATGGCGGCGCTACTGGCCGGGGCGCTATGGATCAACCTGGCGACCTGGTTCGGCGCGCCGGTTTCGACCACCCATTCCATTGTCGGCGGCGTGATGGGCGCGGGCATCGCCGCGGCCGGGTTCGCGGCGGTGAACTGGGTGGTGATGGGCAAGATCGCCGCAAGCTGGGTGATTTCGCCGGTTCTGGGCGGGCTGATCGCGGCGGCGTTCCTGGCAATCGTCAACAACCGGATCATCTATCGCGCCGACAAGATCGCCGCGGCGCGCGTCTGGGTGCCGGTGATGATCGGCGTGATGGGCGGTGTCTTTTCGACCTACATGGCGATGAAGGGCCTGAAGAAGCTGGTCCACCTGTCGCTGGGCGAGGCCGTGCTGATCGGCATGGTCGTCGCGGTTCCGCTGACCCTGGTGATGCGCCCGATCATCCGCCGTCAGTCGCGCGGGCTGGAAAACCGCACCAAGTCGCTGAAGGTTCTGTTCTCGATCCCGTTGGTGTTCTCGGCGGCGCTGCTGTCCTTTGCGCATGGCGCCAATGATGTCGCGAATGCCGTGGGCCCGCTGGCCGCGATCGTTCATGCCGTGCAGGACGGCGCGGCGGGCGACCGCGTGCAGATACCCTATTGGGTGATGGTCGTCGGTGCCGTCGGCCTGTCGGTCGGTCTGATCCTGTTCGGACCGAAGCTGATCAAGGTTGTGGGCTCGGAAATCACCCGCCTCAACGCAATGCGTGCCTGGTGCGTGGCCCTGGCGGCAGCGGTGGTGGTGATCATCGCCTCCTGGCTGGGGTTGCCGGTCAGTTCAACTCATATCGCGATCGGCGGGATCTTTGGCGTGGGGTTCTATCGTGAGTGGTATCATGAGAAGATCCTCAAGGAAAACCGTGACATGTCGGCCCTGCCGGTCGAGGAACGCACCCGNNGCCGCAAGGTCGTGCGCCGGTCGCATCTGTTGACGATCATGGCGGCTTGGGTGATCACTGTGCCCGCCACCGCCGCGCTGTCGGCAGGGTTGTTCTGGGCTGCGACGCTGCTGGCCGGTCTGCGCTGAGACCGGCACCGTAGGGTGCGTGCTGGCACGCACCCCGGCTTGGTGTGGGGACGGTGCGTGCGAGCACGCACCCTACGCCGTTCGGCTGATAACCCGCCCCCCGCCGGCCAGGATCACATCCATCGGAATGTCATGGGGCTGCGGGTGGATCGTCGCCATTGCCGCGCAAGCATGACCGACCCCGATAACCATCGGGCGCGGAGACAGGGTGGCCAGCGTGCGATCGAAGAACCCGCCGCCATAGCCCAGCCGGTAACAAGCGGTATCATAGCCAACCAGCGGCGCGATCACGACGCTGGGCGTGACAACCGGCGTGCCGCTGGGGTTGGGGATGTTCCAGACGCCGCGCTCCATCGCGCAGCCGGGCCACCATTCGCGGAACACCAGCGGACGGCCCATGGCCTCGACCAGAGGCAAGGCGATGCGCGCGCCTTTGCCATGCGCCTCGGCCATCCAGCCGCGCAGATCCAGTTCCCCGCGAAACGGCCAATACAAGCTGACGATCATGCCGGGGCCGGGATTGACGAACTGGTCGAGATGCCCGGCGATTTCTGCGGCGCAGTGCTGGCGTTCGGCAGCGGGCACCGCCAGCCGCGCTGCGATCAACGCGGCTCGCCGGTCTTTGCGCCAGGCCGCGACCTCGGCGGGCGATAGCGTGGGGGCCGGTTCCGCGTCATCGAGTTCATGCGCAAAGCAGGGGGGCGAGGCATAGAGCGGGGTTTCCGTTGGGTCCGAGGTCATCGCATCCCCCTTGTGGTGACTGTTCGGCGATCCTGCCGCACCCTTGCCACCGGACCGCGCTTGAACCCGACGCTCTGGAGCGGTTTTCGACGGTGCGGCTGGATGAAAGGCCTGTTGCCTGCCGTGCGTTTCAAGACGATGCTGCGTCTGATCCGTCGCTGCAAGGCCGTTCCTGCCCCTCTTCCACCCGAGACCCCGCAAGGAGGTATCCCAATGCCCGAATGGACCGCCAGCTGGCAAGTCTTTGCCCTTCTTTCCGCTGTTTTCGCGGCCCTGACGGCGATCTTCGCCAAGATCGGTGTCGAGAGCGTCAATTCGGATTTTGCCACGTTCTTTCGCACCTGTGTTGTCGTGGTCGTGCTGGGGGGTATCCTGATGGCGACGCGGCAGATGCAATCGCCGCTGACCATCGCCCCGCGCAGCCTGTTCTTCCTGGTGATGTCGGGGCTGGCGACCGGGGCGTCCTGGCTGTGCTATTTCCGGGCGCTCAAGCTTGGCACTGCGTCGCAGGTGGCGCCGGTCGACAAGCTCAGCGTGGTTTTGGTGGCGCTGTTTGGCGTGTTGTTCCTGGGCGAGCACCTGTCGCCGCAATCCTGGATCGGTGTCGGGCTTGTCGGGGCAGGTGCGGTGATCATGGCGCTGGGCTGAGGCCCGGAACGCTAGCGCCCCAGATGCGCCTCGCCACGTTGGGCGGCCAGGGTGATCTGCCGTTGGCGTTCGCGGAACCGTGCGCGGCGCGGCGCGTCGAATTCGTCGACGCACTGGTGGCATTGCACGCCGTCCTCGTATTCCGGGCGGCGGGTGTCGGCGGGCTCCAGCGGGCGGCGGCAGGCGTGGCACATCAGGTGCCCGGTCGGCTGCAATCCGTGCCCCACCGCGACGCGCTGGTCGAACACGAAGCACCCGCCGTGCCACAGGCTTTCGTCGGCGGGCACATCCTCGAGGTATTGCAGGATCCCGCCCTTGAGGTGGTATACCTCCTCGACCCCCTGGCTCAGCAGGAAATTGGTCGATTTTTCGCACCGGATACCGCCGGTGCAGAACATCGCGATCCGCTTGTTGTGGAACCGGTCCTTGTTGGCCTCCCACCAGGCGGGGAACTCGCCGAAGCTGGTGGTGCAGGGGTCGATGGCGCCGTCAAAGCTGCCAATCGCCACCTCGTAATCGTTGCGCGTGTCGATCACCGCCACATCGGGCTGCGCGATCAGGGCGTTCCAATCCTTTGGCGCGACGTAATGGCCGACACGGGCGCGCGGGTCGACATCGGGTTGGCCCATCGTGACGATTTCCCGCTTGAGGCGCACTTTCATGCGGCCAAAGGGCATGGTGTCGGTTTGGGCCTCTTTCCACTCCAGCCCGGCGCAGCCGGGCAAGGCGCGGATATGCGCCAGCACCGCGTCAATGCCGGCGCGGGGGCCGGCGATGGTGCCGTTGATCCCCTCGGGCGCAAGCAGAAGCGACCCCTTGACCCCCTGAGCGCAGCACAGCGATGCCAGCGACCCCTTGAGGGTGGCAGGGTCGGTGAAGCGGGTGAAGTGATAGAGCGCGGCAACGATCAGCATGGTGCCTTGTGCGCCAGCCGCGGCGCGGTTTCAAGGGTCAGGTCAGCATCCATTCGACGCCGATCGAGATGAGAATGAAGAACACCACCGCCTTGACCCAGAACAGCACCCGCGACCCCATGGGCCTTGTGTCGTTGCCCAGATCGACGGTGAACCGGCCCAGTCCAAGAAACCCGCCCTCGGGATAGGCCGTGGCGGGTTGCAGCAGCGGAACATCGCGCGAGCGCAACAGCAAGATCAGCACCGCCCCCGCCGCGAAACCCCCGATATGCGCCCAGAAAGCGATCACCACGTCCGAGGGCATCGCCGGCGACAGCGCAGCGACCAGGTCAAGGCCGACGGACAGCCCCACGAACACGCCCGCCGGCACCAGGACAGGCACCCGAAAGGCCACAAGAACCAGCACCCGCGCGCGCGGGTGCAGCAGCAGATAGGCGCCCATCAGCCCGGCGATGGAGCCCGACGCGCCGATCACCGGCACCGCGGGGCTGGAGGAAAACAGCGCCTCGGCCCCCGCACCCGCCATGCCGCAGAGGATGAAGAACAGCGCATAGCGCCAGTGGCCCATGCTGTCCTCGATGTTGTCGCCGAACACCCACATCGCCAGCATGTTGCCCAGCAGATGCACCGGCGTGGCGTGCAGGAAAATATAGCTGACCATGGTCGACAGGATCTCCACGGCGCCACCGGGCGCCTTGACCCCGCCGACCAGATGCAGATGGGCCGGGGTAAAGGCGTAATCGTCCCACGGCACCCGCAAGATGAAAACCAGAACGCAAGCAATCATCAGCGCCCAGTTAACATAGGCAAAGCGGATGTGGCGGGTGGGGTTGTGATCGGCGACAACCAACATGAGTGCTGCGTAGGGTCCATTGACGAGGGGCAGGGGGCTTTGCGCCCCCTCTTGTCCTGACGGACAATTCACCCCCGCAGAGTATTTGACGCAAGATGAAAAGGACAGATCCGCGCTGATTGACGCAGTTCGGTTGCGACAGCAATGCGGGGCAAAGCGTCTTTGCGCCAGGCGAATGTCGTTCGAACAACCGGCGGCATCCGCGACGGGGCCGGAGCCGGCCTGCCGAAAGCCCATTTTTGAACGGCATGCCTTCCCGGCAATGCGGTGCGGTCCGTGTTACCGGCATTGCCGCGATCGGCGGCCTCGAAACGCCGCGGCCCTAACCTTGAAGTACCAGCAAGAGCATTGCGCCGGTTCGGTAAGCTTTCGGCGTCAACAATACACGTCATCGCCGCCCGCAGGGCGATTTCCCCGAATACCCGCTGCATACTCATCCAAGACACCCGTGATGGCGCAATCATTTACTGGATTGGGAGCGTGGCACACCTGCGAGTTTGAACTTGACCCCTTTCCCATTGATCATCATGAAAAAAAATCTCTGTTCCTGCGCCGTGCTCCACGAGCCTCCATGATCCAGACCAGTCCGGCGCGCGCGACCGCCGACAACGTGACTCGGCAGGCCAGGAATTCAAGTATGCCACGGTCAGTTCGAATGGTTGCACAATGCCGTTCGCAATGGGCTGCGGCTGGGTCGCACCCGCGGTCATGGCGACGGTGGGCGCGGCCAATAGACTTGACATGCTGGCGTCTGGCGCGTGCTTTTCGCCGTTGGGCGAGGCTTCGATTTCGGAATGCACAGTCTGGTTTCCCGCGATTGTTATTTTGGGGGGCGGCAGAACGACTGGCGATTTGCGACCGGGGGCAAGAATTCGGCGGTCAAGAAAAATGTGCGGGACATGCGGTTCTCGACATGACGCGGACGGAACGGGCACCCCCTCATAGTTCCTTGACTCTGCGCTGCAACCCGCTTACCTGACCAGTAACTCCCCGGATGCCTGCAGCGTCCGGTCCCTTCGCTTATGCGGGGATCGCCATCCGTCAGCGCGTTGCGCCCACGGGTGCGAAGACCCGTGGCACTTACCGGATCGCCGAAAGGTCAGCCATGTTCGAGAATCTTTCAGAACGTCTTGGCGGCGTCTTTGATCGCCTGACCAAGCAAGGTGCGCTGTCTGCCGAGGATGTCACCGCGGCGCTGCGCGAGGTGCGGACCGCGTTGCTGGAGGCCGATGTCTCGCTGCCGGTGGCGCGCGAGTTCATCAAGCGGGTGCAGGGCAAGGCCACCGGCTCGGCGGTCACGAAATCGGTGACGCCGGGTCAGCAGGTGGTCAAGATCGTCCATGA